>JAKBAG010000158.1 GCA_021809235.1 Acidobacteriota bacterium | reverse complement strand
TTTCCAAAGACCTGTCGTACTTCTTTGAAACCGAGCCCCACTCCCTGTTCCGTATCCATCGCCAGAAGGAGCGCGTCCGTCTGCCCCAGAGCGGTACGGAAGACCCGACCTATTTCTTTGAGAGCCTTGGCTACATGGTGCCCGACCGCCACATGGACCCTTACTTCGCCGAGTTCATTCCGCTCAAAAAGGGCCAGGACGTGCGTCCGCATGTCCATGCCGGCTTCGAGTTTCTCTACATCCTCAAGGGCGAGCTGGAGATCCGCCATGGAGATCAGGTTTCCACCCTGGAGTCTGGCGATGCCGTCTACTTTGACGCCAGCACGCCTCACGCCTATGTCTGCGCGGGCAAATCCCCGGCCATGGCGCTGATCGTCACCATGCACCAGCCACCGGCCGCGCAGCCTTCCATGGGGCTTCGTCCCATGGGTTCCGTGCAACGTCCTTTGACCGGGGCAACGATCCGCCCTGTCACCTCGCCTTCGATTTCCGCAGCTCCCACGCCTTCGTCCACCCGCGCCAACTAGAGGCTCGGAACGGTGCTGGCTGGGGGTAGCCTTGCCACGAATGCTCGAAACAGAAAACGCGTCGTCCCTGACTGAGTCGGTTCCACAGTCAGGGACGTCCATGCGTAGGGCAGATAAGATGCAGCGATCCGAAGGAGAAGCAGGCGCTTCCCCTTTCTCTATCGCTTGTCAGGAAACACTGCCGGAAGCAGCTTCCGCCTGAAACTGTTTCTGCAGAACAGCGCCGCCATCCTCCGCGCAGCCGGAGTTGTTGGGGTCCACCAACTGGTAGTTGGCTGTATTCCCGGGATAGCTATAGCTGTTGACCAGGTAGCCGCTTGATTGGACCGCATAGTCCCACGAGAACGCGATCATGCCAATGGAGTGGGCTGGCAGATACGACTGGATGAAGTTGTCTGTGATGGTCTGGTTCGGATCGTTCGGGCAAGCGAACGCTTCATCCCATTCGGTGACAAAGACAGCCTGGCCGCCTGCTGCAAAGTTGCCGAAGATAGCATCCCAGGCACTTGAGCTGTCGGCAAGGCTGCTGTTGAAAACATAGTTGTAGGGATGGAAGGTGTAGGCAGAGTTGGAAGGCATTCCTGCAGGCACAGTGAATCCTGCAAACCCGAAATCAATGCCCTCACCGTCGAAGAGCAGGACGTTATTCGGGGCCAGGTTACGGAGATACTGGCCCAGCGTGAGCATGCCCTGCTGTGGCTCGTTGCCGCAGCCGGTGGCCCATGCCGTCCAGTCCGGCTGGGTGTAGGAGCCGAGGTTACAGGCAACTTCCGCATCCGGCTCGTTGAATACTTCAAGGATAATGCCGGTGTCGTTGGTGAGGGTGGTATTGAGCAGCTGAGCCCATGCCTGCTCGGTGTTGATATCCGGCAGCCTCTGTAGATTCCCGTTCTCCAGAGGAGTGCAACTGATGCGCTCGGTTTGCATGGCAAGATCGACGATCAGGCCTGCAGCGCGCGCCTGTTCGATGACGCTGCGAACCATGTCGGCATATGCGGTCAGATGGTTTGTGTACTCGTAATCGAGCGCGCCCTGGTTTACCTGAAAGCGCACGGTGTTGACGTGCCAATCCTGCACCATGGCCTGGATGGTTGCGTTATAGGCTAACCCGGGCAGTGGCGCGGCGGTAATGGCGGCTTGAGCCTGCTGCATATTGACTCCGACATTGGAGGCCAGAAACGTGCTGGAGCAGAGTGTGGAGGCGTAGGGAGCGGGATACAGAATACCCACCGAGGTGAATCCTCGGGGCGTGAAAGGTGTTGTGGTGTTGGTTAGTACAAGCTTGCCGGAGACAACAGCAACTCCCGAGGAGGATGGCGTCGGGTGTGGGGGAGGCGTGGTGCTGGATGATGTGGTGCTGGAGCTTCCGCAGGAAGCGGACAGCAAACTGATCGAAGCGCATAGTGTGGCGGCGGCGATGCGAACCAATGCATTCATCGGATGACATCCTGGCCTACGGGCGCAAAGAGGATGACACCCGGGGAGTCGAAACCTGATATCACCAGTAACACAGACGCATGGTAATAGTTGCTCAAAATCTGAGCAAGTATCGGGATTGAATTCCGAATGCGGGAATGGATGGCATGCTATGCGCCCAGGTGCCCCATCCATAACCCGATGCCATAGGTCACCGCCCCTTCCACTGCGCCCACCACTGTCATCTCCAGCCCGCTCGACCACCATGAGCGCACCGTAATCAGACTCTTCGCCGCACCCACCGCAAAGTGGGCTACCAGCGAAACCGCCGCCGCTGCCACCACCGCCGGTACTCCGCTCATAAAGAAGAACGGCACAATGGGAATCGTCGCCCCAATGGCCGTCGAAATTGTGCCTGAGACTGCCGAAACCCATGGCACCTTCAGCCCATCCTCGCCCGTATCCAACCGCTCGGCAACCAGCGCCTTCAGCAACTGCTCCGGATCCCGCGCCAGGTGCTCCACCACGCGCTCGGCATCGTCATGCGGCAGTCCCTTCACCTGGTAGTAGAGCGACAGCAGCTCCCGCGCCTCGCCCGGATTCATCGTCACCGCTTCGCGCTCCCGATGCACCTCAGCCTCATGGATCTCGCGCTCGCTTTTGGCCGCCAGATACGCACCCGACCCCATCGACAGCGCACTGGCAATCATCCCCGCCAGCCCGGCCAGCAGGACATAATGTCCGTTACCGGCCGTCGCGCCGGAGACTCCGGAGACAATGCCGAAGATTGCTCCCAAGCCATCGTTCACGCCATAGATCGCATCCCCAATCCAGCTTCCTGCCTGGGATCGGCCCTCATCGCGCCGCGCCAGCATCTCATCCAGCAGCCCCTGCGCGTGCACAATCGGCTTTCCATCCGCAGTGCTGGCCGGCGCATGCCCGCGTAGCAGCCCGCCCAGCTCGCGATAGTGCTCCTTCTCGTCCTCAATCACGTGCTGCAGAATCGCAATCGAGCCTTCATCGCCCAAATCCTTCAACTGCCCGCCGTAGCGCGCGATATCCCGACTCTCCTCAATCTCCAGCCGCCGCAGCGCCATCAAGGGACCACCGGCGCGATTGGCCAGCGAATCTGCTTCGCCCTGCGGCCCGCCCGTATACACCGGTTCCGCTGCACCCAGCTCCTTCAGTCGCCCGGCCCACAGCGCCGCATGGTCCAGCTCTGCCTGCGCCAGGTGCCGCAGCACCTGTGCCCGCACCACATCCGTCTCCCGATCCGCCAGCGCCATATAAGTGTGGTAACCGCTCATCTCCGCCTGCCAGTTGCCTTCCAGGCTGGCCACCACCTTCTTCATCCGCGCATTCTTCCATGGGTCCAGAGCCACGTGCTTGGTTTCCTTTCCTTTCGCTTCGACTTCAGCATAGCCCAGGATCGGAGTCTGCACCACACCTCTTCAGTTGGTGGATTTTCATACATGGTTTGGAAAATTTGAGTTCTATAATGAAACACACATTAGAAGTTGGGAAGAGTCTCACGGAAATTCTCATCCGGCACTCGATATTCCTGTCCACTCTGTCATTCCATAGGTACAGGGTGGTGCAGTTGTTTCGAGCTTCACAGACCGGCGTTTCCGCGAGGCGGCTGAGCCCCTGAATTCTCACACGCGTTCGTCTGGCACTCGGAGAGAACCTCCGCCAGTCGAAGCGAAAGTTCGGGCACAGGCCGCAGACGCTCTTCATGGATATATCGGATGCACTTCCACCCCAGGCTGCGACCGTTCTCCGTTGGAGACAGCGTATGCTGCGGCACAGATGGCCACAGGACCTGAGGCAACGACGCGGGCATCCGGCCCTCGCCACAATCCTGTGCCTGCTTGCCGCGCCACTCACTCCAGCCGCCGCGCAGGCAAACACCACGCCGCACGCCTTCCGGAACCGCGCCCCACAACAGCGAGCCGCCGATCAATTTCTCGCCCGTCGTGGCTGGCCACAGCGCCTGCTTCGTGGCACCTTGCCAGCGCCTCTGCCAGCTCCGCTGCTGCGACCGCGCGCCAGCGGTAGCCCCTCCAATCCTGCCTGGAACGCCATTGGCCCGCAGGCCATCGACACACCCAACTACGGCCTGATCTCCGGCCGCATTACTGCGCTTGCCATCGACCCCTCCGATGCAACCGGCAATCACCTGCTCGTCGGCACCACTGGAGGGGGACTCTGGCAGACCAATCTTTCCCAGGCCAGCTCCACCGTACCCTTCACCCCGATGACGGACAACATTCCCGCCCTGGCCTCTGCCGCCGAGGCCAGCCTCAGTGTGGGCGCGATCAGCTTCCAGCCCGGAGCCACCGGCGTCCTGCTGGCCGGGCTTGGGGATCCCAACGACGCTCTCGACAGCTATTACGGCGCCGGACTGCTTCGTTCCACGGACAACGGAAGCACCTGGTCGCTCATTACCCAGACCAGCGACCTCGAATCCGGACTTGCCGGCAAGGACGTCTCCTTCGTCGGCGAGGGCTTTGCCGGCTTTGCCTGGAGCAGTACCAATCCCCTGCTGGTTGTCGCCGCCGTCAGCCACGCCTATGAAAGCGGACAGGTCAACGGGCTGCAGGGCAGCCCGGCCAGCTACACCGGGCTTTTTTACTCCTCCGACAGCGGAGCCACCTGGCATATGGCCACCGTCACTGACCCCAACGGCCAGGATATTCAGGGTCCGGCCGATGCCCTAAGCCCGCCCGACGGCAATCCGGCCACCGCCATCGCCTGGAATCCACAGCGCCATCTTTTTCTGGCTGCCATCCGCTACCACGGTTACTACCAGTCCAGTGACGGCATCCACTGGTCACGGTTGTCCAACCAGCCCGGTACCGGACTCACCAGTGTCCACTGCCCCTCGCAATCCGGCTTTCCTGGTGCCACCGGTTGCCCCATCTTCCGCGGTGCCATCGCCGTCAATCCCCAAACCGGCGACACCTTCACCTGGACCGTCGATGTCAACCTTCAGGATCAGGGCATCTGGCAGGATCCTTGCGCGCTTTCTGGCGGCATCTGTTCCACCCAGCCATTCCAATTCCCCACGCAATGGAACACCACGGCGCTGGAAACCTCCACCACCGGCGGCAGCGCCACCATCCCCAGCGGCGATTACAACCTCACTCTCGATGCCGTCCCCTCCAATCAGGACACGCTCTTGTTCGCCGGGGGCGTCGATCTCTACCGCTGTTCGCTGGCGAACAGTTGCCAGTGGCGCAACACGACCAACGCCACCACCTGCGGCAGCTCCGCCGTCGGCGCCTTTCAGCATGCCTTCGCCTGGAACACAGCCAATCCGTTGCTCGTCTTCGTCGGCAATGATAGCGGCCTCTGGCGTTCCATCGACGCCGTTGCCGAAACCGGCAGCCCCTGCAACTCCACCGACTCCACCCACTTCGCCAACCTCAACGCCGCTCTCGGACCGCTGGGCGAGATCCCGGCTCTGGCGCAGAGTCCGGCCACGCCGGACACGCTGCTGGCCGGGGTCGCAGGTACAGGCTCGGCCGGCATCGTCAACACCGCCCCCTCGCCCACAGTCTGGCCTCAGTTGCTCAGTGGCGAGGGCGGTCCGGTGCTCATCGACCCCACCTCCAGCGTGAATAACTGGTACGCCAACCTTGCCGCCGGAGTCGCCATCTACCACTGCACCTCCACCAGCCTCTGCTCCGGCAGCGCCTGGGGCAACTCGCCTACCGTCGGAGAATCGCAGGTCAACAATGACGGGCTGGCCATGAACTTCCCGGCTGCTTTTGTCCAGGATGCCCTCGATCCCTCGCAACTGCTCGTCGCTACCTGCCGCATCTGGCGCGGAGCCGGCAACGGCAGCAACTGGTCGGCGGCCAGCGCGCTCAGCGGTCCGCTCGACGGCCTGCCCGACTCCTCCTGCGTCAGCAACGCACTCATCCGCTCGCTTTCCGTCCACGCCAACACCAACGGTACGGAAACCCTCTACGTCGGCATGACCGGCGGCACCAGCTCCGTTCCCGGCCACCTCTTCACCACCGTATTCCAGCCATCCTCCGGCTCTATCACCGGCTGGACTGATCTCGCCCTCAGCCCCGTCACCAACTCCCCCTACGGCTTCAACCCCTTCGGCTACGATGTCGCTGACATCACCATTGACCCGCACGACACCACCGGCCAGACCGTCTACGTCGCCATTGAAGGCTTTTCCTCCGGCGCGCAGGGTTCGCCCCAGCTCTACCGCTCCACCAATGGCGGACAAAGCTGGACCGCCATTGCCTCCAACCTGCCTCCGGCTCCAGCCAACTCCATCGTCGTCGATCCGCAGGATGCCAACACCCTCTACGTTGCGCTGGACACCGGCGTTTACATGACCCATCAGGTCACCACCTGCGCCACGACCTCCTGCTTCGCCTTCTATGGTTCCGGACTGCCGCTTGCGCCAGTCACCCAACTGCTTGCCACTCCCCTGGGAGCCACTACGCCCATGCTCACCGCCGCCACTTATGGCCGCGGCATCTGGCAGATTCCGCTGGCTGTAACCGCCGCCTCGGTGGCCACCGCCTCGCTGGCTCCGTCCACGCTCACCTTTGCCTCCACCAGTGTCGGCACCACCAGCCCCACCCAGAGCATCACTGTCTCCAACACCGGCGCCCTGCCGCTGACCCCCAGTTCAGTCAGCCTCTCCGGCAGCAATCCCGCGGACTTCTCCGAATACGACAACTGCTCCGGCCAGACCATTTCCCCCGGAGCCACCTGCACCCTCCAGGTCCAGTTTGCGCCCAGCCAGCAGGGCACCCGCACCGCCTCGCTCACAGTCTTCGCCAACGTTGCCGGCGGCCAGCTCCAGGCCGCACTCACCGGCACTGCCGTCGCTCCGGCTGCCGTCACCCTGCAGCCTGCTTTGCTGGCCTTCTCGCCGCAGCAGACCGGCACCACGGCAACGGCCCAGGCCATCTCCGTGGAAAACACCGGTGGCAATACCCTCACAATCACCTCAGCCACCGTCACCGGACCCTTTCAGATCACCTCCAACGGCTGTGGCAGCTCGCTGGCCGCCGCCAACGCCTGCGCCATTTCCATCAGCTTCTCGCCCACCGCTACCGGAGCTGCATCCGGCACTCTAACCCTGGTGGACAGCGCCGGAACCCAGACCGCACCGCTGACCGGCACCGGCATCGCCGCCGCCACGGACACCCTCTCGGCCACCAGCCTTAACTT
>JAKBAG010000157.1 GCA_021809235.1 Acidobacteriota bacterium | reverse complement strand
CCAGCAGGCTGCCAACTTCAAGGACGAGTACCTATCCACGGAGCACATGCTGCTCGCTCTCGCCCAGCAGAAGGGTGATCCGGCCTGCGACCTGCTCGTCTCGATGGGTGCCTCCCATGAGGCCATCCTGCGCGCGCTCACTGCCATTCGCGGCTCCCAGCGCGTCACCGATCCCAACCCTGAGGGCAAGTTCCAGGCTCTCGAAAAGTATGCCCGCGACCTCACAGAATTAGCCCGGCGCGGCAAGCTCGACCCGGTCATCGGCCGCGACGAGGAGATTCGCCGCGTCATCCAGGTTCTCAGCCGCCGCACCAAGAACAACCCTGTGCTCATCGGTGAGCCCGGTGTCGGCAAAACCGCCATCGTCGAGGGCCTGGCCCGCCGCATCCTTTCCGGCGACGTTCCCGATCTGCTCCGCGACAAGCGCGTCATCTCCCTCGACCTTGGGGCTATGCTTGCCGGAGCCAAATTCCGCGGCGAATTTGAGGACCGCCTCAAGGCCGTCCTGCGCGAGATCGAGGAGTCCAACGGGCAGATCATTCTCTTCATCGACGAACTGCACACTCTCGTCGGTGCCGGTGCCGCCGAGGGCGCCATCGACGCCAGTAACATGCTCAAGCCCGCTCTGGCCCGCGGCGAGCTGCGCGCCATCGGCGCCACCACCCTCAACGAGTACCGCAAGTACATTGAGAAGGACGCCGCGCTCGAGCGCCGTTTCCAGATCGTCTTCGTCGGTGAGCCCAATGTCGACGACACCATCGCCATCCTGCGCGGGCTGCGTGAGCGCTACGAGGCGCACCACAATGTCCGCATCAAGGACTCGGCCATCGTCGCCGCCGCCACGCTCTCCCACCGCTACATCTCCGACCGCTTCCTGCCCGACAAGGCCATTGACCTTGTCGATGAGGCGGCCGCTTCGCTGGCCATCCAGATCGGCTCGGTTCCGACCGAGGTCGATCAGCTGGAACGCGAGGCCACCAATCTGGAGATCGAGCGCGCCGCGCTCAAGCGCGAAACCGACGTCAACAGCCGCACCCGGCTGGAGGTCGTCGAGCGCGAGCTGGCCGAACTCAAGGAGAAGACCGCCGGACTGCGCGCCCGCTGGGTCCAGGAGCGCGAAGCCATCTCCCGCATCAGCGACCTGAAAAAGCAGATGGAAGCCCTGCGCTTTGAGGCCGAGGAGCAGACTCGTCGCGGCCAGCTCGAGCGCGCCGCCCAGATCCAGTACGGCGAGCTGCCCCGTCTGGAGGCCGAGCTCAAGCGGCTGTCGGAAAATCAGCAGGCTCCGGCCGACCATGCCGAACTCCCGCAGCGCCTGCTCAAGGAGGAGGTCGACGAGGAAGATATCGCCAAAATCGTCAGCAAATGGACCGGGATTCCCGTCGCCCGCATGCTGGAGGGCGAGGTCAAAAAGCTGGTCCAGATGGAGCAGCGCCTGCGCGAGCGTGTCGTCGGGCAGGAGGATGCGCTGGCCAGCGTCGCCAACGCCATTCGCCGCTCCCGCGCCGGGCTTAGCGATCCCCGTCGGCCCATTGGCAGCTTTCTTTTTCTCGGCCCCACCGGCGTCGGCAAGACTGAAACCGCACGCGCCCTCGCCGAGTTCCTCTTTGATGACGAGCACTCCATGGTCCGCATCGACATGAGCGAGTACATGGAGAAGCACGCCGTGGCCCGGCTCATCGGTGCGCCTCCCGGCTACATCGGCCACGACGAAGGCGGACAGCTCACCGAGGCCGTCCGTAGGCGTCCTTACTCCGTCGTCCTCTTCGACGAGATCGAAAAGGCCCATCCCGATGTCTTCAACGTCCTGCTGCAGGTCATGGACGACGGACGGCTCACCGACTCTCGCGGTCGCACCGTGGACTTCCGCAACACCGTCCTCATCCTCACCTCAAACCTTGGCTCGTCCTTCCTGCAGGCTGAGTCGCTGGCCACCGATCACGACTTCGAGCACGCTCGCGAACAGGTGATGCGCGTCGTCCGTGAACACTTCCGGCCCGAGTTCCTCAACCGCCTCGACGACCTCGTACTCTACCGCCCGCTCGGCCCGGCCCAGATGCGTACCATCCTCGAGATGCGCCTCAACGAGCTCAGCCACCTGCTGGACTCCCGCGCCATCTCGCTGGAGTTCACAGAACCGGCCCGCCAGCTCATCCTCATCAGCGGCACCGATGCAGCCTATGGTGCCAGACCGCTCAAACGTGCCCTGCAACGCATGGTGCAGGACCCGCTGGCCATGAAAATCCTCAGCGGAGAGATCGAGCACGGGCAGCACGTCCGCATCGACGTCGATTGCCACTCCGGCTCGCTCTCCTTTGAGGCCATCTCCCGCGCAGCCCTGGCCTAGCCTCCTGCCAGGCCTGCGCGGCCATCCTCTTGCCGCCGGACAGCCACTGTCCGGCGGCTTGCTTTGTTTCCCTGGCGTGTCAGTCATCGGCCAGCACCAGCAGGCGCGAGGCCACCAGCAGCTCCGTCAGCCGATCCAGCGCCGCCGGCACCTTCCGCGCCAGCACACGCAGGCTCAGCCCCATCAGCTCGGCCGCCTCCGGGTACGTATACTCCTGCAGCACTACCCGCTCCAGCAGCAATCGATCCGCGCGGTGCATCCGTGTCAGGCATCGTTCCATGTCCAACACAAAAATCACCGCGTCCTCAAAGGTCTTCACCTTCCGGCTCGACACCCATCCCCGGCCCACCGATCGATCCAGCAGCTCCGGTGAACGGCCCACCTGCATCGAGGCATGCAGATACTGCCGCAGCATCCGTTCCGTGTGCTTGCGATAGAACGCCCAGGTAGCCAGCGTCTGCTCGTCGCACACTGCCTCGCGACGCGCCTCCACGCTGTTGCCCGGCCGTACCTCCGGCCCAATCACCGAATCGCTGCCCACGCTCACAACCGGTTTCCGCGTTCGCACCAGTGCAGGTGCCAGATACCGGCTTCGCGCCTCCGACCGCATGGCCTCAGCTCTCATCTGCGGAATCGCGCTCATCGAGCACCTCCCGCACATTCGGCCACGGCCAGTAGTGTCGGTACTGCCAGTTTGCGCGGTCTACCCCGCCTCGCCCGGGTTTGCGGCAGTGGAAAATCCGCCAGCCGCTTCACGCAGCTGGTGCAGTACACCTGCTTCTTCTCACCGCTATTGTCGTTTTGGGTGCGATACCACAGGCACCCACAGCCCTCGCATACCTTGAGTTGTACGCGCAAATTCATGACGATATCTCCGCACTTCGAGAAGCACCTGGCCGCAGCACAGGGCTACAAGCACAGGTAAATGGAAAGAACCGAAACCGCGCAGGCCTCTTGCGTCCTGCTGGGGGATGTTTCGGCGCCTTCGAACAAAAAATGTCATGCTCATGGCGCACAGATTCTGGAAGCTCTCCCTCTGCTTCGTCCAATGCGTCCTCGCGAACGCATCCCCGGGGTGACGGAAAACCAGCCCTTCGCAGCCGCTTCGCTTCGACTGTTTTCGAGTCGATTCTGCCATTGGCTCATGCGATCTCTTGCGTGTCTGCATGCGGCTCGTTTTCCGTCTCCCACAGAGTTTGAGAAAGTGTGACTACCCTACGGGCCTCGCCATTCCCCGTCAATCGCAATTGTTAGAAACTGGATGCACTGCCTACCCGCCGTTGGACAAAACCCGAAATATGGGACGATCATCCGAGAGAAGCTTTTCTACAAGAAATGCTGTCCGCCTCCGGGCTATTGCGGATAGCGAATTTTCCACATGGTGAACTTTTCGCAACTGCAGGAGCGGGTTCGATCCGAGTTGCTGCGACGAATCAACCGGGGAACTCTCAGTGTTTCCTTACTCGCAAGGCAAACTGGCATCGGTCAGCCCCATCTGTCCAACTTCCTGCACGGCCGACGTCAACTCTCGCTCGCCACGCTGGACAAAATCCTGCGTGCGCAAAACCTCGTCATCGCGGACCTGCTTCCCTCCACCCGAAACACCGGCACCCTGCTCTCCGAACAGATCGGCGAAGTCGGCCAGGTCCCTCTTGTCAGCCACTCCGTCGCACTCGCCGAACCCTACATCCGCGCCTCCAGTGTTCAGCGCATCCTCCACTTCCCTGCGGAAACCCTTCGATCCTTTCGCCCTCGATGCACCGCTACCCGTCGCCAGTGGGAGCGCTTCGTCGCCATCCGGCTCACCACATCCGACGTCCGCGGCATGCACCCCGTCCTGCTCCCTCACGCCATCGTCGTCCTCGACCGCCACTACAACTCCTTCGCGCCCTACCACCCCCAGGACACTTCCCTCCCGCGCCTCTACGCCGTCCGCAACCAACAGCACCTCGCCGTCCGCTACGTCGACTTCCTCGCAAACCGCATCCTCCTCCGACCTCACCAACCCGAAGCTCCCGCAGAAATCCTCGAACCCACCGACACACCCAACGATCTCCTCATCGGTCGCATCGCCCTCATCCTCAACGAACTCTGACGCCACACGCACATCCCACTCTCGGAACTCCCTGCACTCACACCCGAAAGCACAAAGGCAGCGGTCGAAGTCATCCCTCGCGCCGCTGCCCGTGCCGCCAATCCCCTTTTGTCATTCCCGTAGGGAGTCTGCCGCTACTTTTGTTTTTTCTCTTGTTTTGCCCGGTCCGTTTTCCTCGTTCCCGGCGACCATCGTGAGCATCACAAAAAGCCCAGCCAACAGGCATGGCGCGGCCAGGACCGCGCTACCGCCGCATCTGTCACCCATGCTTTACGGGGTGTCCACGCCCAGCTTCTTCAGTGCCGTTGTCGGATCAATCGTCAGCCCAAAGTAGACCCGCACATCGTTGCCCGGCTTGCTCAGCATGTCCACCAGATTATGGTGTGCACCCACCGAATACTGACCCAGGTTCGCATCCAGTCCCATCACAAACGGGTACTGTGGCAGTCGCAGATAGCCGGCCACCCGCATCCGTGGAATCAGTGTCCGCGAGGCATCCAGACGATAGCCACCCGCCACCGGCACCGCGCAGCCGGTATTTGTGGGGGCCGACGCCAGCACCGGCCCATACGGCTTCCCGCTCAGACACACATAGCTCGGCAGATTGCTGAATTCGCCCATCGTAAAATCAAACTCCGTATACGGCCGCGGCGCCTCATCCGTCCTTCGATTCATATCCGCCCATGCAATCCGTATCCCCGCTTCGCTATACGAATACAGCGGGCTGAAGGCCGTTGTCTGCAGCGCGGTGGTGCCGCCTGCCGTCACCACCGCCGCGCTTGATGCCGGATTCAAAACCGTATCGAAACCGCCAGCCACCACCGGCCCAATCAGAAAGAAATTCGAATTGTTGAAGAAGCGCGTCGCACGCCAGTAGAGCGCCGAACCCACCGAAAAATCCACACTCTGCGGGGCGCTCATCGCATTCAGCGTGCTTGTCTGCGCCCCGCCGGTCGCAGGTGTGCTCCCGGCCTGGTTTGTTGTCACCGGCGCGCTCACAGGCAGGCTCGTCAGCGAACTGGACACAAACGAGTCCAGACCCGGTGCCCACCACACATAGTTCTTTTTCTCCGTCACCGAACGCCTGGCTTTGCCGCTTCCCATCTCGCGCACACCGGTCGGGCGCAATCCGCCACCGGCCCGCGCCCAGTTCAGGTTCACGTTCAGGTTCACATACTCGGCTGCGCTGGATCCCGTCGTGCTTCCGTTATTGGCCGTCTGTTGCTGGTTGTCAATCATCGCCCCAGCCGTCAGGCTCACCGCCACTCGCCCATAGTTTGGCTTGTAGGCCACGCTCTGGTAGCTGGAATACGCTCGCTCCGTACCGGCAATCGCCACCGCACACAGCAGTGTATTCGCGCGCAGCACATCCGTCAGCGCTACCGCCGCCACGCCGCCTGCCGGCACCACGGTCTCAAAGACCGACTCCGGCTCTGTTGCGCTTGCACCCGTGCTTGCATTCGACCCGGTCGCCACCACCTCCAGCAGCTTCCCATTCTGCAGATTCTTCTCGCAGCTGCTCAGCTCCTGCGGCAACGGCGTCGCCGAAAAGCGATACACCTCCACCCGTGCTCCAGCATCCGCCTTCACCCACACCTTGGCCTGCCCGGCCACCACACGCTGCACAAACGCCGGCACAGCCGGAGCCGCATCGCCCGCATGCGCAGAACTCGTTTTCAACTCTTCCGGAACCTTCAGCCGTATCGCCGCCTTTTCCGTCGTAGCAGCCGCTATTGCCGCAGGCAAAGCCGCCACAGGCGCAGGCGAAGCACTCGCTGCAGACTGCGCAACAGCAACCGGCGCAGCTGCTGCCACCACATCCGTACGCGCAGCCTCCACACTCGCCGTCGCAGCCACTGGCGCAGCCTCAGCGCCCGCCAGTTCCGCGCTGCTTCCCACCAACGCCACGGCCGCCATCTCTCCCGCCGGATGGTCTGCATCCGTAGCCAGCAGGCACACCGCATCCCCATCCTGCAGCGGCCTCGCCAGCGTCACCGTCTCCGGCATCTGCTCGCCCAGCAGAAAGCGTTCCGGCTTCTCCAGCCGCGCCAGGGTACTCCGCGTACACACCACCGGCTCCCGCAACAGCCCGTCGCGCGCATGCACATACACATACAACACAGCATCCGGCGGAGCCTGCACCGTCAGCCGCGCACCCTCGCTCCGCACCACGCGCAACGAGCCGGCCGCTCCGCCTGTCGGAACCATCATTTCCTGCCCATACTCGGCCATTGCCGTCGCGGAATGGAACACAGTCACGCAAACTCGATCTCCATCGGCCAGCGGCGTCTTCAGCCGCACTGTCTGCGGCCCGCTCACCGGAAGCAGCACACTCTGCCGCCTTGGAAACTGCGCTTCCCTCTGTTCGCACTCACTGCCAACCGCAGCACCGCCGCTGCTACCCCGCGGCAACACGTACACATACGCCACATCGCCGCTCTGCCCGCGCACATGGATCTCGTTGCCTGCCACCAGCGGCAACACCAGCGCTCCGCTGCCCGCCGTCTTTGCCGCGGGCATCGCCCACCCCGCCACCGATACAGTCAGCAGCAGCCATCCCCAGCCGAAACTCCATCGCTCCCAACAACTGCCGCTGACTCTTGCACGCATAGCCACACACTCCGAAACCGCGCGATTTTTCCCGCTGAGTCCATGGCTGAAGACTGCTGCCTGCAAGCTTATCCACCGACGCAGACAGCCAGGAAAAGATGCGCAAAACACACCGCCGCCCACACCCGTC
>JAKBAG010000156.1 GCA_021809235.1 Acidobacteriota bacterium | reverse complement strand
TTTTCCATCATCCCGACTGCGCATGCGATATGGCCAGACTACTGCGTGATGGAAGCAGAAGATGCTACTGAGCAGCCGCTGCCTGGCTGGTAGCGGCTTTCGCCACCGGCACGGCTGTCCCCGTACCTTCTGTCAGCGTCAGAATCCGATCCACTCCCGGGACGGCAAAGTCTTCCACCGATCCATCCGGCCAGTACACTTCGAGCTTGTCGACCGTCGTTGCCTGGCCCAGCCCAAAGTGAGGGCGCTGATCATTGGATGACAGGTAGCTGCCGCCACTCAGCACGTCCTCGCGCTGGCGCATTCCATTCGCCGTCAAGTAGACGACCGCCCCAACAGCATCGCGGGGGGCCTTGCCTACCAGTTGCATCTCCAGCCAGTGATGATGGTCAGAACTCACATTCCGCAGCAGTACCGGATGCCCATCCATCACGTTGATCACCACATCCATCTTGCCGTCATTGAACAAATCGCCCACAGCCATGCCGCGCCCGGCAATCACGTCCGCCAGTCCGCTGCCCTCCACCGCAGGCACCGGCTCAAACCGCTTGCCCTGCATGTTGTGGAAGAGCATGGGACGCTCCTTCCAGCTTGTTCCCCAGTTGTACTGATCTGCCTGTGGATAGACGTGCCCGTCGCTCATCATCAAGTCTTTCCAGCCGTCGTTGTCGTAGTCAAAGAACGCATCACCCCAACTCAGGAACGGCACAGTAATCTCCCCCAGTCCGGTTTGATCGCTGATGTCGGTCATGTTGGCATCGCCGTCATTGTGATAGAGCGGCTTGTAGTCGTCGGAAAACGTAGTGTTGAAGACGTCCAGTAGTCCGTTGTTCTGGTAGTCGCCAACGGCAATACCCATCGACGCGGTCTCACGCCCTGCCTGATCGAGCGCAAAGCCGGAGTCATAGCTGACGTCTTCAAACGTGCCGTCGCCTTTATTCAGGTATAGGTAGTTAGGAGTGGAATCATTGCCCACCAGCAGGTCCGGCTTGCCGTCGTTGTTGATGTCGGCAAAGACAGCACCCAGCCCGTAGTATTTGGAGGGGTCGCTGACGCCTGCCTTCACGCTGACATCGGTAAAGGTGCCGTCGCCATTGTTGTGGAAGAGGTGATCCGGCTCGCCTTCCAGTCCACGGGGCCCACATGCCACCTTTTCTCCACGAAAGGTGCAGAAGGCATTCTGATCGGAGCTTTGCGGCAGATGGTTCCAGTCCCAATGCAGATATCCGGCCACAAACAGGTCCAGCCTGCCATCGCCGTCATAGTCGCCCCAGGTCGCGCCCGAGGACCAGTTGCCCAGCACCACGCCGGCCTTGGCCGCAACATCGGTAAAGGTGCCATCGTGATTGTTGTGGTAGAGACGATTCCCGCCAAAGTTGGAAACAAAGATATCCGGCCAGCCATCATTGTCGTAATCCGCAATGGCTACACCGAATCCCCAGCGGTCGTTAGTTACTCCGGCCTTGGCCGCCACATCGGTGAATGTACCGTCGTGGTTGTTATGGAACAGTGCGGCATGCGGTGGCGTCGTCTTGCCGGTCAGCGCATCCTGAGTGGAGCCGTTCACCATATAGATGTCCAGCCAGCCATCCCGGTCGTAGTCAATGAGTCCGACGCCGGATCCTTTCGTCTCGATGATGTAGGTCTTGGCAGGCGTGCCCATAGTGTGTGTCCAGTGGGTCAATCCTGCCTTCTCGGAGACATCCTCAAAGATGACTGGACCGGTAGTGACGAATCCGCCCTCGGTGATGGGCCGTCCCTTGCTGTCCAGTTGCATTCTGGCAGAGCCGCCCGTTGCCTGGCCGCCACCGGAGGCAGCATGCTGGGGGGTAGATGGCATTCCCGTGGCGGACTGGGC
Organism: Acidobacteriota bacterium; assembly: GCA_021809235.1. Taxonomy (GTDB): domain Bacteria; phylum Acidobacteriota; class Terriglobia; order Terriglobales; family Acidobacteriaceae; genus Acidicapsa. Next base: position 5,367 of record JAKBAG010000156.1, on the reverse strand, counting down.
CGTCATCGCGGGACTGCATACTATCCATGCTACGAGGGGAAGAGTTAGAGAAAAACACCGGGTCAGATGCATGCAGGCCAGTATACGTACCGTGAATTGTCTTTGTATCGAACTTTAGTTGGAGATACCCTGCTGGAACTACTCATTTTCCAACGTGCAATCCACCACAAAGCGCCCAATCTGCAGCATGGCTTTGCTCTCCGAGGCTGGCTGCCAGATGCGCAGGGACTCAACGCGCGTTCCCGATTGCAGCCGATGCGCCTCCACATAGCCCAGCAGCTTGCCGGAGACCGCCTCATGCACATGAATTCGGATATCGTCGCCATCCCGTTCCCAGCCGAAAATATACTGTCCGGGAGCCAGCGCAAGGCTTCCCATCTTCATCGGAGACTGCACCAGCAGGTAGTGGGAGTATTTGCCATCAGCCGAGTAGCCAGCCGTGATCAGCACCACCCCGGCAATATAGTGTCCGTTGCCGTCCGTGATGCCGCTCGCCGTCCGCATCTCGGTCTCGATATGTTCCTTTTCCACTGGCGCACGCAGCGGCAGCACAGCGCTCAACTCGGCATCTGTTGCCTTGCGCCAGCCATGATGTGCGTTGGCCGAAGCCATGGGAGCCATCAGGCCTCCCAGCAGAGCCAGCACCAGCAGAATCCGTTTCATCGACGAAGATCTCCCGTGGAGTCCAGTTGAACCAGCCCGCGCTGGATCGCGGCCGTCGCAGCCTGTGTCCGGTCAGAGACACCCAGCTTGCCCAGCAGGCTGTTGATATGAGTCTTCACCGTTGCCTCGCTGATGTCCAACTCGACGCCAATTTCCTTGTTGCTTTTCCCGCGGACGATCTGCTCCAGTACATCCTGCTCCCGATGAGTCAGTTCCTCGGCGCCCATCCGCTCCGCCAGTTTCTGCGCGATCACCGGAGGAATGCAGGACTTGCCCGCGTGGACCTGGCGAATCGTGGAGACCAGCACGTCTGCCGTCATGCCCTTCAGCAGATAGGCGCGTGCACCAGCCTGGAGTGCCCGATAGATATCCTCGTCCCCGTCGAAGGTGGTCAGCACGATAAACCGGGCATAGGCTTCGCGTCGGCGGATCATCTGAATCACCTCTACGCCGCTGCGCCGTGGAAGCCGAAGATCAATCAACGTAATATCGGGTCGCAGGCTATTCCACTGTGCTACAGCCGCCTCGCCATCGGCCGCCTCACCCACCACATGCATCCCGTCCACAACGCTCAGCAGAGCGGCCAGCCCCTGTCGAACCACGTGATGATCTTCCACAATCAATATGCGTATTGGATGATTCACAATCCACTCCTTGGCACGTCCCGTGAGGAATCTGGCGTGCGCCCGGAAGTTACTGTGGCAAGTTCCACTCGAATCGTGGTCCCCTTGCCCGGCTCGCTCAGAATCTCCATCTTCGCTCCCATCCCCTCGGCGCGTTCCTGCATGCCTGTCAGTCCGTAGTGCCCGGCCGGAGAGAGTGGAACCCTGCCTTGCAGCCTAGCCGGAAACCCTTGCCCATCGTCTGTGATGGTCAACACAACTGTGCTCTCATCGTACTCCAGCCGCAGGGCCAGATGCTGCGCCCGGGCGTGCTTGTGCACATTCTGCACCGCCTCCTGCGCTATCCGCAGCAACTCATCCTCCACCTCCGGTCCAAGCACCCGCGTGGCACCGTGAATATCCACGGTCGTCCGCAGGGCTTTGTCCGCCTTCTCTGCCAGCCGTTTCAACCGGACAGGAAGAGTCTGCTCCCGCGAGTCATGGGACCGCAGCGCCCAGATAGACCGGCGTGCATCCTCCAGTCCATCCCGCACCAGGGCCTTCAGGTTTTGCAACTGTTGTGCCGCTGCCTCCACGCGCTGCCGCTTCACCAGTTCATCCAACACCTCTAGCTGCACGGAGACGCCCACGTATCCTTGCGCCAGTGTGTCATGAATCTCCCGCGCGATCCGGTTGCGCTCGGCCATGATCGCCTCAAAGCCCTGTCGCGTCAGGTAGAGTCGCCAGCGCAGGATCAGCAGCACCAGCGCTGCCAGAGCTACGACCATCCCCAGGTAGAACCATATCGTCTGGTAGAAGTGAGGCTCCAGCTGAAAGGCAATCTGCGTCTCGGTCCACGGGCCGCCCAGCTGCGGATCGCCGCGATAGGCCCGTACACGGAAGAGGTATCTACCCGGTGGAATGTTCGTGTAGTAGGCATTCCGACGATTGCCGGCAAAGGTCCATCTGCGGTCAAACCCCTCTAGCTTATAGGCATACTGAACGCTCTGTGGCATCGCGTAACTCAGCCCGGCATAGTCGAACTCAAAGCGCAGATGACCGGCTCCAATCCTTCCCACCCCGCCATCCATAGGCATGGAAACATCATCCACCGAAAAGCGCTCCATCACGATCGGTGGCGGGGAGAGCATTGCAGGAAACTGCTGCGGCCTGACGGAAACCAGTCCACGCGGAGTGCTGAACCACAGTCGACCATCGCTGGTCTCCACCGTTGTCGGATGGCTGTCGCTGCTCATTTCCCGGCTTCGCAGTCCGTCGCTGGTCGTAAAGTGTTCCAGATCGATCGCGTGCAGGGAAGTCTCCTGCTGGCTGCGCATGGCGTTGGCGATGGCGTCGGCCTGGACGCGATACAGTCCGGCGTCGGAGGTCATCCAGAGGTAGCCGCTTCCGTCCGCAATCAGGCCATGGATCGTCGCCGGAAGTCGCGAGCGGAACGAGACGGGCAGACCATGGAACTGCTTATTCTGCCACAGGCTCAGTCCACCGCCCTGCGTGCCCACCCACATCCTGCCGCCGTCTGCTGTCAGGGCTGTAATCACATCTCCAGAAAGCCCATCGGCCTGGGTGTAGTTGCGGATTGCCCCTTGCACGTCACAGCCGGTGGCGCTGGGGTGGAGTCGGGTCAGCCCGTGGAAGGTGGCAATCCACAAGCCGCCGCTGCCATCCTCCGCCATGGCTCCGATCATGTCGCTGCCCAGCCCGTCGGCTTTCGTCCAGGTATGAATCTGGCGGGACAGCCCGTCTGTTTTTGCTGCTGGATTCAGGCAGGAGAGGCCATGTCGGGTGCCGATCCAAATCATCTGATTCTTTGCCACGTACAACGAGCGAATAAAGTCATCCGGCAGATTGTCTCCGCCGGTGATCGTGCTTACGGATTGGCCCTGCACCCGGCTCAAGCCATCCGGAGTGCCAACCCAGACCGAACCATCCGCCGCGGCCGCCAACGCCAGCACCACATCGCTCGGCAGACCATTGCGTGTCGTCATCACCCGGCCATATCCCGAATACGGAGGGGGCAGCACGTTCAGGCCGCCGTCTCGCGTCCCTACCCACAGGGCACGGTGACTGTCTTCCACAATCGCAGTGGTTTCAGCCGCACTCAGCCCATCGCTTTCGTCCAGAAAGTGAAAGCGTGCATCGCGCAGAATGTAGAGTCCGCCCGTTTCGGTGCCTAGCCAGAGTGATCCTTCGCGATCCTCGAGGATCGAAAGGACCGCTTCGTGGCCAATGGGATTCCGCTCCGGCATCTGCTCCATAGCCCCCTGATACCAGCGGGCCAGCCCCCGATTCGTGCCAATCCACAGTCCTCCTTCGTGATCGGCATATACAGTCTCGATCCGGGTTCCAGGCAACTCCACGCCGCAGCGAAACTGTGCGTCCACGCGATAACTGTGCTCTGTTCCGTGGTTGGAGGGTGGATGCAGGATGGCAATCCAGTCGGCACCCGCCACCGCCAGCGTCTCTCCGTTCACTTCCACAGCGTGCTGCACGCCGGCGTGGAGTGCTCCGTGATCGACAGGTACGGTAACCGCACGCCCGGACTCTATACGCTCCAGGGAGGAGCCGTAGGAGACGAGCAGCGACTTCTGTGTGTCTGCTGGCACGGAAACTTCCATCGTCGGCTGCGAGTGCAGGACCGTCTGCCAAGTGCCTGAGTTCCAGCGCAGCAGAGCATGGGTTGCGGCAACCCAGAGAGCATCCTGACGGGAAAAGATTGCTGTAATTTCGCCGCTGCCGGCAGGGGTGGAAATCGGCTCGAATCGGCTGCCGTCCTCGCTGCGTGAGAGTCCGCCATCGGTCCACACCCATAGTCCATCGGAGGCGGTGCCCACGAGGCTATGTACCTGGGTTCCCGGCAGGCCCTCGCTTCGCCCCAGTCTTCGCGCCGTCCCATCCTTCCACCGCACCAGCCCGTCATTGGTACCAATCCACAGCCCAGCCAATCCATCCGGGGCACTGCCTGGCGGGATCTCCAGCAGCGCGTCGACCTCCGCATCGGGAAAGTTGGGCGTTGTCGTCTGATTCAGCAGCAGAAAACGGCTGCCATCAAAGCGCGCCAATCCCAGCTCCGTGCCAATCCACAGGAAACCGTCCGGAGACTGGTAGAGTGCGGTCACGGTGTTCTGTGGCAGGCCATTCTCAACTGTCCAGTTCTGGGTGCCCAGATCTTTCAGGGAACTCGTCGGCTGCACACCGGCCATCTGCCGGCATACCATCAGTAGCCCCAGTGGAATCCACCACCAGGCGCACTTGCCGCGACCGGGTTGGAGTGGGTGAAGTGGCATCCTCTGCAGTCGAACATGGACTCCTGCCAGGAGGCAACCGGAATCATGGCTTCCGGAGGGGGAGCCGCCAATTTCCATCGAGCAGTCTCCATCGAAAGGATGAGAAAATTCTGCGTACACGTGATGAAGACAGCCTTTCTGTCGTCCGATACTCTGGTTCTGTCATGTGATCTTTGAGTGGCGACGGGTTTCCTGGCCCGTCGCCCTTTCGTTTTCTGCCTCTCTCCGGTCGGCGATACAATAAAGTCAGTTCCATAGAAGTGTGAACAGGCTCAAGCCCCGGAGGTTCTCCATGAACGAAACACACGATCTCGATCTGGCATCGAATGTCGGATTTACCGCTCCCAATGGACCTTTCATTACCACCGGCGATCTGCATATTGAAACCCTGGATGGGCAGAAGCTGACCCAGCCCAAGGCTTCCTTCTGCCGTTGCGGCGCCTCGGCCAAGAAGCCGTTCTGCGATGGTGCGCACCGTACGGCCGGCTTTGTCGATGCCGGAGAAGCCGTTCCAGCAGCGACCATCGAAGCTCCAGCTCCGGCGGCTCCGCTTCAGGTCACGCTCATTCCGGACGGTCCACTTATCGCCTCTGGTCCGCTCACGGTCCAGAATGCCCAGAAGCAGACCATCGCCAATAACACCACCACGGCCATCTGCCGCTGCGGAGCCTCTGCCAACAAGCCTTACTGCGACGGCAGCCACAACCGCGTCGGATTCAAGGGCTGAGCCAAGGGACTGAGCAAGGCCCAGGGCCTGTTCCCAGGCCCGGAATTCGCAGCCGCGCACCCCGCTGCTT
>JAKBAG010000155.1 GCA_021809235.1 Acidobacteriota bacterium | reverse complement strand
CCTCGGCCACTTTTGGATGCGCCACCAGTGCCGACTCCACTTCCATCGTACCCAGCCGATGCCCGCTCACGTTGATGACGTCATCCACGCGCCCCATCAGCCACAGGTAACCATCCTCATCGCGCCGCGCACCATCGCCGGTGAAGTAACAGCCCGGCACATCCGACCAGTAGGTCTTCCGATACCGCTCCGGATCGCCGTACACCGTCCGTGCCATCGAGGGCCACGGTCGCCGCACCACCAGCAGCCCGCCGCTGCCAGCTGGAACCGGCTTCCCGCTGCGATCCACCACATCCGGCTCCACCCCAAAGAACGGCAGCGTCGCCGAACCCGGCTTTGTCGGCACAGCACCCGGCAGCGGAGCCACCATGATGCCACCGGTCTCCGTCTGCCACCAGGTATCCACAATCGGACAGCGTCCGCCGCCAATCTTGTCCCGGTACCAGATCCAAGCCTCCGGATTGATCGGTTCGCCGACTGTTCCCAGCAGTCGCAGCGAACTTAGATCATGCTTCTCCACATGCTCATCACCCCATTTGATAAAGGCGCGAATTGCCGTAGGTGCCGTGTAAAACACACTTACCTTGTGCTCCTCGATAATCTGCCAGAAACGCGAAAAATCCGGAAAGTTCGGCGCACCTTCATACATCAGCACCGTGGCGCCATTCGCCAGCGGTCCATACACCACATAGCTGTGTCCGGTCACCCAGCCAATATCCGCCGTACACCAGTACACGTCCTCCTCGCGCAGGTCAAAGACATACTTCGTTGTCAGGTAGGTCTGCACCCCATAGCCGCCCGTAGTGTGCACCAACCCCTTCGGCTTGCCCGTCGTGCCCGAGGTATACAAAATGTAGAGCGGATCCTCGGCATCCATCGGCTCGGCTGGGCAAACCGGATCCGCTTCAGCCACTAGTTCATGCCACCAGTGGTCGCGTCCAGCATGCATTGCCACCGGCGTGCCTGTGCGCCGCAACACTACCACATGCCGCACACTCGGAGTCTGTTCCAGTGCCTGATCCACGGTCTGCTTCAGCGGAATCTCCGTTCCCCGCCGCCAGCTTCCATCCTGGGTTAGCACTGCCACACAGTGCGCATCGTTCACTCGATCGGCAATTGCGCTGGCCGCAAAGCCGCCAAAGATCACCGAGTGGATCGCGCCAATGCGAGCGCAGGCCAGCACGGCAATCGCCAACTCCGGCGTCATGCCCATGTAAATCGCTACGCGGTCGCCCTTGCCAATGCCCAGCGAACGCAGCGCACTGGCTGTCTTCTGCACCTCGCTGTGCAGCTGGCGATAGCTGATGCGTCGCTGTTCTCCCGTTGGCTCACCCACCCACAACAGCGCCGTCTTATCTGCTCTTGCTCCCAGCGCATGCCGGTCGACACAGTTGTGGCACAGATTTAACTTTCCGTCTACAAACCACTTAGCCTCGGGAAGTTGCCAGTCCAGCACGTGCGACCACGGAGCAAACCAGTCCAGCTCCCGGGCAGCCTCGGCCCAGAATGCCTCCGGATCGGCAATCGAACGAGCATACCGCTCGCGATACTCGACCAACGACGCAACATGCGCTCGCGCACAAAACTCCTTAGAGGGGGTAAAGATGCGGTTTTCCCGCAGTGTCGATTCCAGATGATTGCCGGAGTTGCCAGACTGAGATTCCATGATCAATGAAAATTCCTTTGGAAAATCGATGTATCCATGTGCGCTGCAGCAGGAATGGATCGGGAAACTGAGCGCTGATCCGGGACGTACACAGGGATCGAATGAAACAATAAGCGTTGAGACACTGCCGCGGCAAGCGGCACCCGTTAGCGACAGCCCCATCGCTGTCGGCTAACCCCACTCCGCCAGCAGAAAGCGAGTCCAATGAAGCTCCCGTCGGCAACTCCAGCTCCGGCATCCATCCCTCAGCCGCCCCACGCCGATCCCCGAAAGTCAGAAGTAACCGGGGCACAATCTTCGCCCATGCCCATTCGCATCCTATGCATGCGTACAGTGCTGGACCCGCAAACCCTGGACGCCGCCCACCAGCGTGTCGTCGCCGGGGGTGCTGTAATCGAGGGCGAACGCTGGCTCACCGCACCTACCCAAGGCATCTTCGCCCGGGGCTGCCTGGAGTGGTCAGCCACCATCCCGGCCTCCGAGGTTGACTCCCTCCGCCAGGCGCTGCTCTCCTTTGCTGAGGCTTCACGGACCGACTGCCTGCTGCTGCCCACGGCCCAAAATCAGCGCCTGCCAGGCATGGTCGCGTTCGATATGGACTCCACCCTCATTCAGGGAGAGGTCATCGATGAGCTAGCCCGTATGGCCGGCGTTGGCCAGCATGTCTCCGCCATCACCGCCGCTGCCATGCGCGGCGAACTGGTTTTTCAGGAGAGCTTCCGCCGGCGCGTAGCACTGCTCCGCGGACTTCCCGAGCAGGCCGTCCTCAGTCTCATCGGCAGCATTCCGCTCATGCCCGGTGCCGAGCGTCTCTTCGCAGTTCTGCGTGCGCTGCAGGTCCGCACAGCCGTGCTCTCCGGTGGATTCACCTTCTTCGGACGCCAGCTCCAGCGTCGACTCGGTATCCACGACCTGTATGCCAACGAACTGGATATCCGTGAAGGAAGCGTCACCGGGGAAATATGCGGCGAGATCATTGACGGAGCGCGCAAGGCAGCACTCCTTGGCCAGCTTGCCGCCAGCTACGGCCTTTCCCTGCACCAGACAGCAGCCGTCGGCGACGGCGCCAACGATCTGCCCATGCTGCGGCTTTCCGGTATGGGTGTGGCCTTCCACGCCAAGCCGCTGGTCCGCGCCAGCGCCCAGTCTGCTATCAGCCACCAGCCGCTCGATGCGCTGCTCTATCTCTTTGGCCTGACTGACGATGACATCGCCGCCGCCGAACAGCTGGGTCGCGCTTTGCCCACTGCCTGAGCGCCAACCCGCGCTGCGGACACCAAAAGCCCTGCCCGGGAGATCCGGACAGGGCTACTTTTGCTCCTGCGCTGCATTCAGCCCTTCGCGTAGCGCTTCTGATGCCAGATCCACGCCGTTCGCAAGATTTCATCGAGCGTCGTATAGCGCGGCTTCCAACCCAGCTCCGAAATAGCCCGCGAACTAGACGCCACCAGCACCGCCGGATCGCCCGCTCGTCGAGGCTGCACCTCTGCCGGAATCGGATGCCCGGTCACCCTCCGCGCTGATTCAATCACCTGCTGCACCGTAAATCCCGATCCATTCCCCAGGTTATAGATCAGCCGATGATCGGCAGCACGCGGCGACTCCAGTGCCTGCAGTGCCAGCACATGCGCCTCAGCCAGGTCGGAGACATGGACATAATCGCGGATGCAGGTCCCGTCGATCGTCGGATAGTCATTTCCATAAATCTTGATCGATGCACGTCGTCCCAGAGCCACGTCCAGAATCAGCGGAATCAGATGTGACTCCGGCTCATGCGACTCGCCCCGGACAATTCCCTCGGGCGTCTCGGCCGCACCGGCCACATTGAAGTATCGCAACGCCACACTGCGCAGCCCGTGAATGCGATGGAACCAGTTCAGCATCTGCTCCACAAGCAGTTTCGACTCCCCATAGGCATTCGTCGGCTGCAGCCGCGCAGACTCCGGGATCGGTACCGTCTCCGGCTCTCCATAGACGGCTGCCGTCGAAGAAAACACCAGCCGTCGAGGTCCGCAGGCGATCATCGCCTCCAGCAGCGAGAGCGTTTCAGACGTATTGTTGCGGAAATACAGCTCCGGCTTCTGCATCGACTCACCCGCCTCAATCAGAGCAGCAAAGTGAATCACCCCATCAAATGGCTCGTCAGCCTCCGTCGCCGCACGAAACACACTCTCCACCCGCTCCCGATCCGCCAGCGAGGCTTCCACAAACGGAATACCCGCAGGCAACGCTTCCCGATGTGCATGGCACAGGTTGTCCAGAATGATGACTTTGTAACCGCGGTTCACCAGAAGTTCCGCAACGGTACTACCGATATACCCCGCCCCACCTGTAACCAGGATTTTCATAAAAAAAATTCTCCTCGTACTGCAATTCGGTTACGTTTAGAGTATGAGTCCGTCCCATAGCCAAAGTCTTCAGCGAAAACGAAAGACTCGCCGGTTTGCCAGCCCCTGCAACTTCCCGCTGGCCTGCTACGGCAAGGGTGGGATACTCATTCAAATTCAGGATTGACACATGACCATGCAACCCGATGCGCAACCCCACCGTTTCGGACTGCTTCCAGAACCAGAGCGGAACCCGGCCACATTTTTCGCAAGCGCTATCCTCAATGTTTCCCTGCTGGCACTGTTGCTCCTCCTCGGCACCTTTGCTCACCATGCCATCGTACAACGACGGATGGAATCTATCACACTGAGCCTTCCCGTCTCCAAACCGCCGGAGATCAAGGTCAAAACACCGCCAGCGCTCAAAATTCCCCCTCCCGTTCTGCCGCCCACAGTACACATTCAGCCGCCACGTCTGATGGTCACGCGCACAGAGCCCAAGCCGCAGATGCAGCCGCTGCCCATCGTCAAGGAAAAGGCGCAGCTTCCCATCGAGCACGCTTCCAGACCACAGGTTGTTCTGGCGCCCCAACCAAAGGCCGCACTTGCTTTTGCGGCTGCCCCAGCCGTTGCTCAGCAGGCTCGACCATCCACTGCGGCCGTTCACTTCGGCGACCTCAACGGCGCCCGTCCAAACGCCAACGCCAACCGCCCCGCGACCGTCTCAGCCTTGGGCAATCCCTTCGGCGGCAACCAGGGCCGAGCAGAGGCTCCGCGCGGCATCGTTGGTTCTGCCGGCTTCGGCAATGGCACCCGATCCGGCTCCAGTGCCGGTGTCGTTGGCCATGTGGCTTCGGCCGGCATTCCTGGCGCGGCCATGGAGCCGCAGACTCGAGTCGGCCATGTTGCCGCAGCCGGAATCCCCGGCATGGTCCGACCTGCGGCCCCGGCATTAACGGCTGCTCCTGTCGTGCGCACCACGCCGCCGGTACTCGTCGTCAGTAACAAGCCGGAATACACCCCAGAGGCACGACAGCTGAATATTCAAGGCGATGTTGTGCTCAGCGTTACCATTACGTCCGCAGGGACGACTGTCGTACATGGTGTGGTGCGTGGCCTTGGACACGGGCTGGATCAATCGGCGATCCGCTCAGCGTCAACCTACCGTTTCCGGCCAGCAACGCGTAACGGACAACCCGTGGATTACTCGACCAACATCATTGTGCGCTTCCAGACGGCCTGAGCCATGCGATGATGGGAAAAACAGCTGAGCAATCCATGGCAGATGGAAGTTCCGTACATCAGGAGATTGTCATGAAACTGCAGAAGTCCTCCCTCGCTCTTTTTGTGCTCCTCTTGAGCACGCATCTTGCATTCGCCAAGAAGCACCCCAAATACGAGGTGACACATCCGCTCACCCCAGCCCAGTCCGCCCTCGTCGACAAGGCAATCGCGCGCGAAAAGGTCATCATCCGTAACATCCAGCAGCATACGCCGCTGGTCGAAACCTACATTCAGGACATGAAGCCCGACGCAAAGCTCTACCAGGTGCCCGTCTCCGACACCTACATGCTCAGCCGCGTTGACTTCCACAAGGCCTTCATCGACAAGCCCTACGAGGCGCCCATCCGCAAGGAGCATGGCTTCTTCAAGGGCTCGCTGGCGGCATTCACTCACATCGGCAAGGCCCTCCATCTCGACCAGGAAAGCTATAACACTCAGGGCTTCATGGACATGATGTTCCTGGACCCGGTCGGCTTTGATCGCCAGCACTACGAGTTCAACTACGTCCGCCGCGAGTTCCTCGGCAGCATCCGCACCGTTGTCTTCGACGTCCATCCCAAGGTACATGGCGAAGGTCGCTTCAACGGCCGTATCTGGGTTGAGGATCAGGATGGCAACGTCGTCCGCTTCAACGGCAGCTACACCGAAAACACCAGCGAGGACAACACCCGCGAGTACTTCCACTTCGACAGCTGGCGCATGAACATGCAGCCCAATCTCTGGCTGCCTGCCGCCATCTACGTTGAAGAGTCCCAGCGCATCGAGGGGAACAAGAGCCTCGGCCTGCGCGCACAGACACACTTCTGGGGCTACTCGCTCACGCTGCCCACGCGCGACAGTGACAACGTCTCCGTAGAGGTTGAGGGTGCCGTAGACCAGAGCCAGAACTCAGAGGACGTGACCCCGCTTGAGGCCAGTCGCCTGTGGGTCCAGCAGGCAGAGAATAACGTTCTGGACCGTCTCCAGCAGGCCGGTCTGCTCGCACCGCCCAGCGACTTTGACAAAACGCTCGAGCAAATCCTCATCAATCTTGAAGTCCCCAACAACCTCAACTTCCCGGACCCGGTCCACGCCCGTATTCTGCTCAGCACAACTGTCGAGGCAACCACCGTCGGCAATACCATTCTGCTCAGCAAAGGGCTCATCGACACACTCCCCAATGAGGAATCCATCGCCGCCGTCGTTGCCATGGAACTGGCCCACGTCGCGCTCGGTCACCACATTGACACCCGCTACGCCTTCAATGACCGCCTGCTCTTCCCCGACGAGTCCTCCTTCCAACGCATAACCATGAACCACAGCGACCAGGACAACACAGACGCCGCCAAGGTTGCCGTCAAGTATCTGCAGGCCTCCATGTACAAGGACAGGCTCGGGAACGCCGGTTTGTATATGGAACAACTTGCCGAAAGCGGCAAGGTCCTCAAGCAGCTCAATACTCCCAAGCTCGGCGACTCTCTGCTCAAAAGCGACGGCACCCCCTGGATGGCCGCCCTCGAACAGGGCGCTCCGAAGCTCAATCAGGATGATTTGAACCAGATCGCAGCCTTCCCGCTCGGGAGCTGGCTCAAGACAGACCCATGGGACGATACCGAGCACATGCTCAACGCCAAGCGGTATGCCCCCATGAACGCGCGCGACAAGATGCCGTTCGAGGTCACACCGATTTACTTCCGGCTGCGCCGCTACCAGGCTGCTCAGCCAGCCGCTCCGGCGCCTGCGCCGGCCACCACCAACCCGCCTGCCAACCCGGCCCCAGCAGCACAGTAGCCGGTTTGGCAGGGCAAAATCCAGGATGATACAGTAGAGAAGTTAGCCGGGTAGTACGACGGAGAGGTGGCAGAGCCCGGTTGAATGCAGCTGACTCGAAATCAGCCATAGTCGAAAGGCTATCGGGGGTTCGAATCCCTCCCTCTCCGCCAGTACACCTTCCTGGAATGTCCAAGAACGTCTACCAACGTCTATGGGATCATATATTTACATTTGGATTGCTGAATTTTTTTGTCCACATTTGTCCCTTGACGTCCACTGGAATCCACGTGCCGTTGGCG
>JAKBAG010000154.1 GCA_021809235.1 Acidobacteriota bacterium | reverse complement strand
TCAATATCGCCGCCAGTAAAGGTGTTCCCATCGCCCTGCACCAGGTCCACGCCGATTGTTCCCGCAATCGCACTTCCGCTCGTCGTCGGGCAGTCAATGTGCAGCCGCACAAACGTGCTCGCATTCACCCAGTCGGTCGCCGCCGCATTCGCCACCTGGTGTCCCACACCATGCAGCGCCACCTGGTAGCCGTTGAAGTCCTGATCCAGAAGCGTGCCGCCCGTGTAGTTGCCCGTCCCGTCCAGCACCATCGCCGTCTGGTTCGCATTGCCCAGGTAGTAGTCGCTTTCCAGATCCAGCTCCTGCACTCGCCACGCCGCCAGCGCTTCCGTACCCGCGCTCGCAGCCCCGGTCGTGTTCACCAGCACGTTGTCCATCGCAAAGCCCATCGTGTCCTGCGCATAGGTCGAGTCACCCACCTGCACCGCCGCACCCGAGCCGTTGTAGGCCAGCACCGTGCCGCCCGTCAGCCCGCTGGCCGCCGTACCACCGCGCAGGCTGCAACCATGCAGCCGCACCCCGCGCACCCCGGCAGGAATCACCAACGGAGCCGTCATCGTGATCGTCGCGCACGGCAGATCAATCCGCGTATTCGGCACGCTCACCGTCACCGCCGTGCTGATCGTCTGCGCCCCCTTGTAGTTCCGCGCATCGCACGTTCCGCCCGTCGCCGGCAGCGCCGCCACACAGGCCGCAAGCTGCGCGCCCAGGTTCGCTCCGCTTTGCTGGTCCACCTCCGTCAGCCCGCCAATCGTCTTCGCCGTCAACGCGCCGCTGAAGACCGTCGTCGCCGCCGTCAGGCTGACGCCGCCCAGGTTGCTCAGCGCCTGCGCTGCCGTCGTCGCGCCGGTGCCTCCATCGGCAATTGCCAGCGTGCCCGTCGTAATGTTGCTCGCGTTCAGCCCGGTCAGGTTGCCTCCAGCCAGTTGCGGAGCCGTCTCCCAGGTCGGCTCAAATGCTCCCGTCCCGTTGCCCACATCCACCAGCAGAGCCGGTGTCGTCGAGCTGTTCCCCGGCAGCCGTGTCGGATTCCCGTTCGCATCGCCCACCACCAGGTCGCCCTGGCTTTGCGTCAGCGCTGCCGTCGCCGTTGGCGTTCCGCCACTGGTCGCCGGTATCGCCGGCGCCGCGCCGCCAGCCAGCAGAAATGCCTGATACGTCCCCGCCGGATAATTCAGCGGCGCCGTCGTCGCATTGCAGGCCGTCACCGAGATTGTGTTCGCCGCCGTCACCACGCCGCTCCACTGCAGCCCGCTCACGCCGGATGGCGGTGTCACCGTCAGCACTCCATCGGTGGTCGCCGCATTCGGCAGCGTCACGCCCGGCACCGTCGCGCAGCTTCCCGGCCGCACCGTGCCACCGGCAATCGCAAACGACTGCGCAGCAAAATCCGTCACCGGAAGCGTCGAGTCGCTGGCGCTGATCGCTCCCGGCCGCACCCGCAAACCGGGAACCTGCAGCGCCGTCAGACCCTGGAATCCAATGTAGCCATCATTTTCCAGCACAAAGTACCGCGGCGGCTGATTCGCTCCAGGATTCAGACCATCGGCGGCACGCATGCACCAGGCATCGCCATAGCCGGCAATCACCGAGTGCAGGCATAGTTCGCCGGAGTCAAAGTTCTGCTGCCCTGCCAGACCGGTCTCCGTCGCCACTCCGATGTTCAGTCGCGTCGTCGTCGCGGACGCCGTCCGCGGCACAATCGTCGATGCTGCCAAACTGTCCGTATTGGTCAGGTTGGTGCGGAAGTCATTCACCTGCTGTGCCAGACTCACCTGCGGAGGCTCAGCGACCGTGTCGGCAATCGGTGATCCGGCCACATCGATCTCTTGTGCCGTCATGTTCTGAAAGTCATAGAGCAGTACAGCCCCCATCAGCTGGTTGTTCACGCTGTCATATGGGTTCGGGCAGCTCGACGATCCGTATGCTCCATAGCTCGGATTGGAGTCACACCAACCCACCAATTCCGTGCCGATTTCGTCGAGATTCCATCCCGTCGCCGCCGTGGCTATGATCGGATAGTTTTGCGTGAACTTGATGTTCGCATTTCGTACGGTCACACCAATTACAGGCCGGTAATAGCGCGAATAGGTGGCAAACATCACATGATAGACCCCGCGCCACAGCGAATCCGTCACCCCGCCCGCCGGAGCCTTGTTCTGGTCCGTCAGCCGTGTCTGGTTGTCCTGTACGTGAAAGAAGTACGTGTTGAACCACGTATCCAAAGCGTTCTGCGCCGTCTGCGACTGAGCTTGCGTGGGCCAGTTGTATCCGTAGAAAATAATTCCATCCACCGATGTGCTATCGCCCAGGTTGTAGTCGTTCAACACCGCATTCCCCTCGGTACTGGTTCCCGGGGCGCGTGACTTCCACCAGCCACCGATGATCAGTCCCGACATCATCGCCTGCAGGTTCAGGTTGCGAAACTGGTTGAACTGCGACGAACCTAACAGCAACGCCATACCCACGTTGTTCATCGCCACATGATTCCACTGCCAATACGCCGCCGATACCGTCGTGGCCGCCACAAACACATTCGAAAAATTCAAATCGTAGAGATTCCACGAAGCGATCGATGTGTCCGATCCAAAGATGGCAAAGTACGGCGCTGCCATCGTGAACTGCGACGCAGACTCCGCACTCCCTGCAAAGCTGGACGTGATCGTCGCACCGTTGCCATAAATCGTCAGTGGATTCGATTGTGTGCTTGGAATGCGAATCGCATACCCAAAATATCCCGGTGTCTCCGGCGGCAAATTCGTACACGGAACACCGTTACAGGTATCCGTGCCAGGGGCCGTGCCGTCGTCCCACGCCGTCTGCATGTAGCCGGTGATTGTTCCGATGAAGTAGGTCTTGCCCTGCGTCAAGGTGATTGACCCAGTGTGCGTTCCATTCCCGGTCGCATACTCAATTGCATTGTTGAAGCACTGCGTATCGTCCGTCACGCCGTCGCCCTCACAGCCAAAGTCATCCACGCGAATGTCGGCGGAGTAGGTCGTTACGCCACGACGCTGATCGAGCACCGGTGCAGGCTGCTTCGGTGCCGGTGGCGGAGCCACTGCGATCGTCGGGCAGCTTGTGTAGCCGCTTCCACCGCTTGTCACCGTGTAGCTGGTCACCTCACCGTTGCTCAGATTCGCCGCAACCTGCAATCCACTGCCGCCGCCGCCACTCACTGTCACCAGCGGAGCCACCGTATATCCCTGTCCAAGCTGACCGGGAACCACGGTCGTGATCGCTCCGCCTTGCGTTGCATCGTACACACACTGCGCCGTCGCCTGCATCGCGGCATACTGCGCGTAGCTGCCTGTAGTCCCGGGCGGAATCAGCGCCGAGGCCGCCGAACTCACGCAGCCGTTCACGCTGCCGGCCAGAGCGCAGTTCGTAGTGCCGTTCACCACCGGAGCATTCAGCGCGCCGGTCATGGTCCCGCCAGCCAGTGGTAGCTCGCCGCTGCCGTTGGCAATCTGGCTGGCCACAGCCTGATCGACATAGGCTTTGTTGGCTGCCTGCTCCGGCGCGGTCGGCTCATTTGCCACCAGCAACTGCTGATAGGCCGGCACAAAGGCCATCCAAGCCGTCTCCACATTGGTCGTAGTGCTGGGCGGCATGCCCTGCGCATTCACAGCATTCCCCGCGGTTCCGCTGTCGCAACTCGGATTTCCAGTCACGGTGTTGTAGGGGATGCGGAAGACCTGCCAACTCGTGGTCAAGTTCACAATCTGGTCGGCGAAGACGCAGCTCTGGCCACTGACAGTACCCGAGAGCTTCAGCTCCTGGCTGGCTGCGGTGTCTGCCTTGGCGGCAATCTCCCAGGTGCCGTTGCCTGCGGGAAATCCCTGCCCCAGCAGGAAGGCGGCGCTGTTGCCGCGCACATTCCAGTTGTCGCCGGTATCCCAGGCTCCGCCGATGGCGCGCACATAGGAGCCAGTCACCGGTGCGGTGGCATCCTTGCCAGACTGACTGCCGGTGCCGTTGCTTTCTCCGCTCGGCGAAAGCAGATCCTCAGCCGTAAGAAAGAGATCGTTCAGGCTACTGAAGGCCTGATTGACAGCTCCGCCGCCGAGCAGTGCAAAGTCAGCTGTCGCGCGACCTTCCTCCAGCCGTGCGGTTTCCAGTGTGTGCTGGCTGCCGCCGCTGGTCTGTTCCAGCCGGTTGCCCAGGCCGGAGTCAGCCAGGTTGCTGCTGCTCAGTCCGGTCTGCGAGAAGTGATTGGCTGAGCCGTTGTAGCCGCTCGCCAGTCCGCTGGCTTCGGCGCTGGGGGCAATCACCAGTGCCGGATAGGGTGTGGTCGTTACCGGCAGCGTTCCACCGCCCAGGATGGCCGTGTTGAGCGTGCGCGATGAGGCGGCATTCCACACGGTGTAGCCGCCGCTGCTGCTACCCAGGGACCCGCCCAGCAGAGTGATACGTTGGCCGGTAAGCAGATTCACCGCACGCGCCGCCATCGCGGTGCCGGAGACATTCACGCTGGCCGTGGTCGTGGCCGAGCAACCGAATCCCGCTGCCGTGACCGTGACTCCACCAAGCGATCCGTCGGCGTTGACCGAGGCATGCGCGGCTGCTGTGCAACTGCCGCTGAACTGCAGCGGCACGGAGGGTCCGTAGGCCTCAAATCCAAGACCGTGCTCCGGTCCGATGTTGACTGCGGTGACCGCTCCGGAAGCCGTAGTGACGGTTAACTGCGGCTGTACGGCGATCCACTCGGGCAGAACCTGCGGATTGCGCACCGTCCAACCCTGCTGCGGTGCGGCAAAGTCGAGCACGATGCCGGTGGGCGACTCGCCGGTGGCAGCCGAGTTCCAGGCATGGGCACTCAGACCATCGATCAGGTTGTTGGCGCCAACGGCGGCGACAAAGCCGTGGACAGTGTCCAGCGTCAGATTGATCCAGAGATTGTTGTCTGCGTTGAGTCCCGCAGGCGTGGCTGCAGGCAGCGCCGGAATGGCAATGCCGGTTCCCAGGCCGCGCAGCACTAGGTTGCGGAACTGGCTGCCGGTGGGCCACTGCGCCAGATACAGGCCGCAGGTGTGGGTGGAGCTGGCACCCGGATAGCTGCCGAGCGGATCGTTGCCGCTGGTAGCTATGGTGATGTTTTCTACCACAGCATTCCGCAGTCCGTTCCCGCCGGCGCCCGTGGTAGCTGGCATCGCGATGGCGCAGTTGCCAATGGACCAGGCAGGACCGCTTCCTGCCATGGCCGTCAGACCGTTGCCACCCGGCGAGAGAATGCTGCCGCTGGCCACCGGACGATTCACGGTGCAGCTACCGGCAGCCGCACGAGCCTGAGCTGGCGAGCAGGAGACATCGGTGCTCTGGTCAACATAGAGGGTGAAATCATGCAGGTGCGTGCCGCTGAAGAGCGTGGGTGAGTCAGCGCTGGTGGCCAGAATATCCTCGCCAGGGTAGCCCATCAGAGCCGAGTTCTGCGTGCCTTGTCCACCGATGGACTCCAGATGCCAGTTGAGCTGATGCGTACGGCAGATGCCGCTGGGCAGCGTCAGACCGACGTGATGGCTCTGGGCATAGTTGATGGCTGCCTGCAGCGCTGCCGTATCGTCGGTCACGCCATCGCAGACGGCTCCGAATTCCTTGACATTGCGCGCATGCTGCTGCGAGCCTCCGGTGCGCCAGTCTTCCACGCGAATCCCGGATGGATTCGTGAAGGTGTCCGTGCCGGAGTAGGCAGGCGGAACGATCATGGCTCCGGAGGAGTTGGCCGCGGTGACTGTGGATTGCAGATTGGTTTGGGCCGAACCGTTGACCGGCGAAGCGAGTCCGTTGACAGCCGGAGTGGCAAGCGGGCCGGTCATGGTGCCACCGGCAAGGGGAACAGCCTGGGCAAAGCTCTGATCCACGTAATGTTTGTCGGCGGCCATCAGCGGCGTGGTGGGATCGCCGCTCAGTGTCAACGGGCCTGTGAGCGTGCCGCCGGAGGGCGAAAGCTGGCTGGTACCCAGAGCTGCGATCTGCTGATCGACATAGGCTTTGGTGACTGCCTGCACAGCCTGCGCGGCGGGCAGCACCTGGGCCTGCACGGAGGCGATGGTGGCCGTGGTGGTGGCCGGAACCACCCAGTACTCCGTGTTTACGGTACCGTCTGAGAGCTGGTAAACAACGGTGTAATAGAGACCTGCGGGAGTGGCGCCAAGGTTTGGAGCCAGGTTGACGCTCACGAAGCCATCCGCCCCAATGGTGACCGAGGTGGAACCGGCGGAGACCGACTGGCTGGCGGCCGTAGTGAAGGCTGGCCAGCTGATAAGCAGCGTGCCGGAGGCAGGTGCTCCGCTGGCGTCGTAGACGGTGCCCTGTACCGTGGTAGTGGAAATGGCCTGCGCGTGGGCCGCCATGGAGACCACGAATGGAAACAGCAGCACCGGAGCAAACGGACCAACAGCCAGCAGTCCTGTGAGGATGGAAGCCCGTGAAAGCGGACGCAGTGGAGCCGTAGCTCGGCCCGTTCCGGCGATGGCAGCTCGTATTGCGACACCCAACCAATTCTTCATTGCAAACGTTCCTTCCGTTGTCTTCCGTTGCCGGGCATGCCGGTCGGATACTGTGTTCCGCTTCCTGCCTACTGTGTGCTGCTGCGACGGCGCGATGCCGATTGCTGCCTGTACTGCAAAACCTGGTGTGTCTGCGCGTGGCGACCGGGGCCGGGCCCAGACAAAGCGGCCTGCCACAGGCTGGCTCCCTTTGCGGAGAGGTGCACTGCGGCAGGCCGCCGAGTGGAATCTTTTCTCCTGCCCGCTCTGGTTGAGCCTATGGGTCAGGTGGCCGGCATTCCACGCATTCCGGCATCGTTGACGGGCCACCCTCTGCGGCCCGAGTGTTACTCGTACGGTTCAAGGCAGGACTGGAACAATTCAAGAAGACTGAATGGCTCCTTGAGCTTTTTCCGAACCGACATTTTCTTCGCCGGTTTCCGGCCAGTCTGGATCTCTTCCGCACGTTCGGCCAGGTCGAGGAAAAACTTGGCGCTTGGCACATGTCCCTTCTCCACGATGTTCTGCATCATCGCGTTGAACATGTGCAGAATGTTCATCTGCACGGTCTCCAGCGAAAAATCACATGCCCAACGGGCAATGCTGCCATCCGGCTTCCGGATGGGCAGGATATAAGGCTGGAGAGCCCTGTTTGCCTCGACTGCTGCCTGTTTGGAAACTACCTGCGTTTTGCCTTTCCCTTGCGTTGCGTTCTGATCCTCTTCTTCGATTTTGCTCATCGCCTCGTCGATTTCCGACACCGATGTTTGTTTGTGAGCTCCAAAAAAGAGAGGCAGCCGATCGTCGGCTGCCCCGCATGTCTATTCCTCGCGAATGATTCAAGCT
>JAKBAG010000153.1 GCA_021809235.1 Acidobacteriota bacterium | reverse complement strand
GCAGCCATGTTGACCGCTTTTGCGTTTTCTGCCCTGTTCCTTGTCAGCTATATCGTCAATCACGCCCTGCACGGGGAAAGCCACTACCCCCAGAGTCCTCTGCGCACGTTTTACCTGATTCTGCTTGTCAGCCACATTCTGCTCAGCGTTGTGGCACTGCCCATGATTCTGATCACCTTCTTCTTTTCGCTCAGCGGACGCATCCCAAACCACCGTCGCATTGCGCGATGGACCTTTCCTGTCTGGCTTTATGTGTCGGTCACCGGCGTCATCGTTTATGCCATGCTGGCGGCGGCTCGGGCCTGAAGTACGCGGCAATCCTATCCGGTAACCCTATCAGGAAGATCATGAACGAACGGCCTCATCCTTCGCAGCGCACACAACCAACAGGCGACGGCACCCGAGAGTTGCTCGTGGGCGGCCTGTCCATATTGTCCGTTGGTCTGGTCGCCCTAGTGCTTACTGCCACCGCCTTCGGCGGCATCAACCGCGATGGAGCACACTCCAACACAGGATGGTTCTTCCTGGTCGTCGGAGCCATGTGTGTGCCCTTCGGCATGCTGCTCAGCCTGCTAGGAACCGCAAAATGGCTGCGCAATCGGAGTATCCCCCACGACCTGCGCTGACCTTGGGTTCCTGGCCGCGCTGTTCCACTGGAGCGACCCGCCAGGTAACGCATCTCTGCTATCCTTTGGAATACCCTTTCGGAGAAGATTTCCATGGCTAAAAGTGTGAATAAAGTTATCCTGCTGGGGAATGTCGGCAAGGATCCTGAATTCAAGGCGCTGCCCAGCGGGCAGCCCGTGGTCAACTTCAGCCTGGCCACCAGCGATCGCTATAAAGACCAGCAGGGCAACCAGCAGGAGCGCACCGAATGGCATAACCTGGTGGCTTATGCCAAGCTGGCAGAAATCGTCCGCGATTACGTGAAGAAGGGCAGCAAACTCTACGTGGAGGGGCGACTGACCACGCGCAGCTGGGATGACCGGGAAACAAACAAGAAGGTCTATCGCACGGAAATCGTCATCTCCGATCTCTCGTTGCTCTCCGGTCGCGGAGAAGAGGGTGGCGCGGCGGGCGGTTACTCCGGTAGTCGCAGCAACTACGATCAGCGCGGCCCGGCCAGCGATGATTATGCCCAGTCCACGCAGATCACCGATGACGACATCCCCTTCTAAGGGGGCAGGCAGTAGCAACCCCGCCATCGTGACCAATCGCCTGCTTTGCAGTCTATCTGCCAGGCATCCCACAGCCCCGCGGCTTGTGCCCGGAATGCTTTAATACATGTAGGGCCACATGTCACCGACATGTGTCGTTTCCAGTGCCCTCGGAGGAACGCCAAACCCGATGTCTTTGCTTCGCAGCACCACGATTTCTCTCGCCTGCATTCTCAGCTTCTCCACAATCGCCTTTTCGGCAGAGCAGCCGGCACCGCCAACCGCCGATGGCTACTCCTCCAGCGCAGCCCAGACGCCTGCCGCCAGCAACATCTCCGAGCAGGGGCTCAGCGTGCAGGCCCGCCTGCGTGCCCGTCGGGAACAGCGCCGCGCCGCTGCCATTCATGCCGAATACGATCATCCTTATGAGGTCTACATCGGTATGGGCTTCCTGCGCACCATCGCCGGTCCTGGCGTCAAGGGAGACGTCGGTGGCGGACTGCAGAAGGTCAACTTCTACGCATGGAATGTCGGTTTCACCCGCAATTACAGTGAGCGCTGGGCCGTCACTCTGGATGGTCGTGGTTACTATGGCACGCAATTCCTCGGCCCGAATCCCACCAACGTGGTCAAGCCGGCCATCAGCCAATATGCCGTGCTTGCCGGCCCCAGCTACCGCTTCATGATGCATCCGCGCTACTCGGTCAGCGGTCGTGTTATGGTCGGTGGCGTCTTCAACAATTACTTTGCCGACGCCAACGGATTCACAGCTCCCTTACTGGGACTCTATCCGGACAGCGGTGCCGCCGTGCTCAATGTCAGCATGCCTATCGAGTACAACCTGACCAACAGCATCGGATTGCGCTGCTCGCCGGAGTACTTCCTGAGCACCTTTGATTCCAGCATTCAGAACGGCCTGGGCTTCGGTGGTTCAATGGTCTATCGCTGGGGCAAGTTCTAGGCATTCTGCAGCGATAGAGTTCCCTTGAAAAATCTCTACACAGCAAGGCCCGCGCATACATGCGTGGGCCTTGCTGCATTCGGTCATGACTTCCGCACTCAGGAAAGAATCGGAATCCCGGCGATGCGTTGCTGCCACTCGGCCGGTCCTGTCTGGTGGACGCTGGTTCCCTTGGAATCCACCGCCACCGTCACAGGCATCTCCACCACGTCGAACTCATAGATGGCCTCCATGCCCAGATCCTCAAAGGCCAGGACCCGCGAGCTGCGAATGGCCTTGGAAACCAGATAGGCCGCTCCGCCCACAGCCATCAGATACACTGCCCCAAATTCGCGGATTGCCTCAATCGCCACCGGGCCACGCTCGGCCTTGCCTACCATGCCCAGCAGTCCTGTTTCGGCCAGCATCTGCCGCGTGAACTTGTCCATGCGCGTTGCCGTAGTGGGACCGGCAGGACCTACCACTTCCTCGCGCACCGGATTCACCGGGCCTACGTAATAGATAAACCTGTCGCGGAAATCAACCGGCAGCTTTTCCCCGCGATTCAGAATGTCCGTCATGCGCTTGTGCGCTGCATCCCGCCCGGTCAACAGCTTGCCGCTCAGCAGCAGAACCTCGCCCGGCTTCCAGGTGGCAACCTCGGCGCGCGTGACCGTATTCAGATTCACTCGTCGCGCACCCGAAACGTCGTAGGTCAGCGACGGCCAGTCTGCCAGCGAGGGCGGATCCAGATACACCGGCCCGGAGCCATCCAGCACAATGTGGGCGTGCCGTGTGGCTGCGCAGTTGGGAATCATCGCAATCGGCAGATTGGCCGCATGGCAGGGATAATCCCGCACCTTCACGTCCAGAACGGTCGTCAGCCCGCCCAGCCCCTGCGCTCCAATGCCCAGCCGGTTTACCTTGTCGTAGAGTTCAATCCGCAGTTCTTCGGCGCGATTGCTCGGTCCGCGTGCAATCAATTCCTGAATATCGATTGGGTCCATCAGGGATTCCTTGGCCAGCAGCATGGCCTTTTCACTCGTTCCCCCAATGCCAATCCCCAGCATTCCCGGCGGACACCAGCCTGCACCCATGGTGGGCACCGTCTTCAGCACCCATTCCACGATGGAATCCGAAGGGTTCAGCATCGCGAATTTGCTCTTTGCCTCCGATCCGCCCCCCTTGGCTGCCACCGTAATCTCCACCGTACTGCCGCGCACCAACTCCACATTCACCACACTCGGCGTATTGTCCCGCGTATTGCGCCGCGCTCCTGCCGGGTCGGCCAGAACGGAGCTGCGCAGCGTATTGTCCGGGTCCAGATAGGCACGACGCACGCCCGCATCGATCATCTGCTGCAGATCCATCTCCCCGTCGAACCGCACATCCATGCCCACTTTCACAAAGGCATTCACGATCCCGGTATCCTGGCAGATCGGGCGATGCCCTTCGGCACACATGCGGCTGTTGATCAGGATCTGCGCCATGGCATCGCGGGCTGCTGGTGACTGTTCCCGCTCATACGCTGCTGCCAGGGCGCGAATGTAATCCACTGGATGGTAGTAGCTGATGTATTGCAGGGCACCAGCCACGCTTGCAATCAGGTCTTCCTGTCGAATCACGCTCATGATCTCTTCATCCCCGTATTTCCTGAGTCCCGCATTTCCTGTGCTCCGCCTGCGTCGGCCTGCACTTGCAGGGCGTGGAAGCACGATCTGGCGAAATCAGAATACGCCGCCAGGCCGTATTCCTGTCCCACCTTGTCAGATGCCGAGTTCCTTGCGAATGGCCGCTGCAATGGCATCCGCATGATGCCGCATGGTGGCCTCATCCTCGGCCTCGATCATCACACGCGCCAGCGCCTCGGTCCCGGAGTAGCGAATGACCACACGCCCACTCTCGCGCAGCGCTGTCTCCGCCTCGGCAATCGCAGCCTGGATGGTAGGAAATCCCTCCAGTGGCAGCTTTTCCCGCACCTTCACATTCACAATCGTCTGTGGATATACCTTCAGATCGGCCGTCAACTCCTCGAGCGTCCTGCCTTGACGGGCCAGCACATCCAGCACCACCAGAGCTGTCAGCAGTCCATCGCCGGTCGTTGCCAGGTGAGGGAACAGAATATGTCCTGACTGCTCCCCGCCCAGCGCGGCATCGGTACGCCGCATCAACTCCAACACATACCGGTCTCCCACTGCGGCCCGCTCCATCCGGATCCCTGAGCGCCGCAGTGCCGCCTCCAGCCCCATGTTGGACATCGTTGTCGCCACTACACAGTTGCCCGTCAGCAGCCCGCGCGCCTGCATGTCGCGTGCACACAGCAGCAGGATCGCATCTCCATTGATCACCTGGTTGTTCCGCCCGGCCAGCAGGCAGCGGTCCGCATCCCCATCCAGTGTGATGCCCAGCTCAGCGCCTTCGTCCACCACGGCTGCGGCCACCACCTGCGGATGGAGCGCACCGCAATGGTCATTGATGTTGCGGCCATTGGGAGCCGTATGCCGCAGCATCACCTCCCCGCCCAGAGCATCAAAAACCGCCGGTGCCACCGTTGCGGCTGCACCATTCGCGCAGTCCACCACAATGCGTCGATTGCCCAACTGCAATCCGGGAACCAGAGACAGCAGAAAAGCAACATACTCTGCTGCGTAATGCGGTTCATCCGTGACTGGTGGCAGCGAATCGAGCGCCGGAGCTGCGGCTCCCGTGGCATGCCGGAAAATAATCTCCTCAATCCCCAGTTCCACCTCATCCGGCAGCTTGCATCCATCGCTGCCAAAGAGCTTGATCCCATTATCCTGCCAGGGATTGTGCGAGGCCGAGATGACCACTCCGGCTTGAAATCCATCCCGCCGCGTCAGGTAGGCAACCGCCGGAGTCGGCAGCACACCTGCGCTCACCAGCTCAGCGCCACCGGCACGCAGACCGGCAGCAAGCATGTTCAGAATCCACCCGCTGGAGGCGCGGGTATCCCGTCCGGCCAGCACGCGAGGTGCCAGCGCCAGCGGACGCAGGGAGTGGGCCAGCGCCAGCCCCACAGCGTAGACCGTCTGTTCATCCAGTGGCGGATCGCCTGCCACAGCTCGAATTCCATCCGTACCAAATAGCTTTCTCATTGCTTCCTTTGCTGTTTCCCTTGTTGCTGTCGTTTGTCCTCTGTAGGCTTGGCTCCTGCATCTACCGAGTCCACTCTTCCCAGGAAGCTGCCTCGTCCGAGGCGCGTGCGAATCCGGTCCCCGGCCTGCAGCTCGTTCGCATCGCGCACAATCCGTCCAGACTCGGTCTGCACCAGCGCATATCCGCGCTCCAGAACCGCCAGCGGAGACAGTGCTGCCAGCTTCATCTCCAGGCGTTCACACTGTTCGCGCTTCCCCTGCAGCAGTCCGATCACCGCCAGATGCAACGCGTTCCATCGTTGCTCCTGCTGCCGGCTCGCCTCAGCCGGTCTTCTGGCTCCGGCAGCCAGCAGCCGCTCTTGCAGACCTGTCAGGCGGATCCTGGCCATAGCCAGTTGTCGGTGCGGATCCTGGCGCTGCAGTCGCTTATCCAGGCTATCCAGTCCCTCGCGCTGCCGTCGGAGTCGTCGCTCCATGGCAGATTCCTGCCGCTGCGCCCAGTCGTCCAGCTGCAGTGTATTCTCCCGCAGCAAATGCTCCATCCGCTGCTGCAGCCTGTCTTCACGAATCTGGGCAAAGTGCTGCCTGGCCTTCAGCATCTGAAAACGTGCTGCACGCTCCAGCCTTCGCTGGATTTCCTGCAGCCGCTCCCCAACGTTTCCCAGGGATGCAGTCACCAGCTCGGCGGCCGCTGAAGGCGTCGGTGCGCGAAGGTCAGCCACAAAATCTGCAATCGTAAAATCCGTCTCGTGCCCGATGGCAGAGACCACCGGCACCGGGCACGCGGCTATGGCCCGCGCCACGCGCTCGGAGTTGAAGGCCGCCAGATCCTCCAGAGATCCGCCGCCACGCGCCAGTACAATCACGTCCGCCAGCTCTGGCTGCTGGCTCAGCCGTTGCAGCGCCGTTTCAATCTCCCCAGCCGCGCTCTCGCCCTGCACCGCCACCGGCACCACCAACACTCCCAGACCGGCATGCCGTCTCTGCACAATCTGCAGAAAATCCCGGATCACGGCTCCGGTCGGCGAAGTCACCACGGCCACCGTGCGCGGAAATAATGGCAGTGCCCGCTTGCGTGCCGTCTCAAAAAGACCTTCCGCCCGCAGGCGCTCCCGCAGTTGCTCAAAGGCAAGCTGCAGGCTGCCCATCCCCACCGGCTCCATCGTCTCGGCCACCATCTGCAGCTGGCCGCGCTGTTCATAGATGCTCAGCGCACCTCGTACACGAACCGCCAGACCATCCTCGGGGCGAAACCGCAACAGCAGCGCCTGCCGACGAAACAGAACGATCGATAGCTGCGCGCTGTCATCCTTCAGCGTGAAGTACAAATGTCCGGACGAGGACGGGCGGAAGTTTGAAATCTCGCCCTCCACCCACACGGTTCCCAGGGACTCTTCCACCAGTGTTCGCGCCTCGGCCACCAGCTGACTCACCCTCCAGCTGGTGCGCGCAGGCCGCGCAGGCCGCTCCGCCTCAAATCGGAGCGCAAGCTGCGAAAATGCATCGTTCAAGGGCACTTTTAGCAGTGTAGAACGGGCGGCCACATCCGTTCTACGCGGTCCGGCCGAGCGCTTGCTGTAAGCTGAGGGGGGAGACGCAAGGAATGCACTGGAAGCTCGAAGCCGCACTGGCAGCCTGCCTTGTTCTGGGCCTTCGTCATGGATTCGATTATGACCATCTGGCCGCCATCAGCGACATTGCCGCTGTCCAGACAACTCGCCTGCGCGCGCTGCGTCTTGGCCTTCTCTATGCCGTCGGCCACGCGTTCACGGTTGTCCTGCTCGGCGTCGCTGTCATCCAGCTTCATCTTCCCCTTCCGGTTTGGCTGGACCAGGTCACCGAGCGGCTGATCGGAGCCACTCTGATCCTGCTCGGCATCGCCGTCGTTGCCGGACTCCTGCATCCCCACTCCCACAGCAATCGTGTTCCCAGCCGACTGGCTGCGGGCGTCAATCTGGCCAGAAATCTCGGATGGCGGTTTCTCCGTCTCTTTGAGCCGGACCGTGAGCGTCCAGCCGTCTTTGCCTGGAACTACAACGGTCGCAGCGTCTTCCTTATCGGCATGCTTCACGGCATTGGCGCAGAAACCCCAAGCCAGCTCATGCTCTTCCTGCTTGCCTCCCGACTCGGTG
>JAKBAG010000152.1 GCA_021809235.1 Acidobacteriota bacterium | reverse complement strand
CCGCGCCTGTTACCCTGAAAGCAGTCGTCCGCCATGAACAAGCTTGTCTTTGCCAATCTCGTCCATCGTCCGCTGCGTTCGCTGATCTCGGTGGCCGCTATCGCCATTGAGGTCATCATGATTTTGTCCGTGGTGGCGATTTTTCTCGGCCAGCTCGATGGGCAGAAGATTCGCACCAACGGCATCGGAGCCGACATCATCGTGCGCCCGGCCAATGCAAGCTTCATCAATGCCGTCGGCGGCGCACCCGTGCCGGCAAAGAATGCAGCGGCATTTCTGCGCCTGCCGCATGTGACCGTGGCCGCGCCGGTGATCCAGAACTTTTCGCTGAATCCCGCACCGGAGATCATCTACGGCATCGACTACCCCAGCTACAACGCACTGCGGCCATTTGTGTATATCGCTGGCGGACCGTTTCAGGGGCCAGACGACGTGATTGTGGATGATGTTTTTGTGCAAAGCGGCAAGTCCCGCCCCTATCGCGTGGGCGACACCATCAAGATCGTCAACCATCCTTTTCGCATCTGCGGCATCGTCGAATCCGGCAAGGGTGGGCGCAAGATGGTTCCGATCGACACGCTGGGAGATCTGATTGGCTCGCCGGGCAAGGCATCAGTCTTCTTTTTGAAGGCAGACAGCCAGGACAATCTCGACCTGATCCGCCGGGAGATCGCCGCGACGCCCGGACTGAGCGATTATCAGGTACAGACCATGCACGAGTGGATGTCCCTGATGACGCCGGACCATATTCCCGGTTTTAATATTGCCCTGGACGTGGTCACCGTAATTGCCACGCTGGTTGGTTTCCTTGTGATCTTCCTCTCGATGTACACGGCCGTGCTGGAGCGAACGCGTGAGATCGGCATCCTGAAGGCCATGGGTGCCTCGCAGTTCGCCATCGTCGGCATGATCCTCCGTGAGTCGGCTCTGATGGCACTGGCTGGCGTTGCCCTCGGACTGGGCGGCATTCTGGTGCTGCACACGGCACTGGCACATCTCTATCCGCAGCTTTTCTTTGAGATCACTCGCATCTGGGTGCTGAAGGCAAGTCTGATTGCCGTCGTTGGCACCGTCTTCGGCGCGGTCTATCCGGCGTGGATGGCCGCCTCCAAAGATCCCATCGACGCACTCGCCTACGAATAGTGGAGCTATACTCCGGTCAAGGTGAAGACCCTGCTCAGGCAATTCGGCTATCCTGTGTGGCTGGCTTTGATCGTCGGTCTTGGCCTGTTGCATGGCCTGCACCTCAGCGCAGACTTCCCCAACCACTCGCCCTGGCCCGACTGGGCTAAATATACCGACGAAGGCTGGTATGCCAACGCGGCTATCCGCGCGCATCTGCTGGGTCACTGGTATGAGCCGGGCGGCTTCAATCCCGCGGTTGCTGTGCCGCTGTGGCCTGCTTTGGTCTGGCTGCTGTTTTGTCTTGCTGGAGTCTCCATCGTGGCGGTGCGTGGGCTTGTGGTGGCGCTGTTCTGCCTGAATCTGCTGCTGGTCGAGCGCCTGCTCCGAGCCAGCCTGCCGCGCTGGGCAGCACTGCTTACGCTTACGCTGCTGGTCACCAGCCCGTTTCTCTTTGCCTTCAGCCGCCTCGCCTTGCTGGAGCCACTGCTGCTCACCCTCACACTCCTGGCGCTCTGGCTTGCCCTGCACCTTCCATCTCTGAATCGACCAAACTCGGCCGCGCTGCTGCTAGGACTGCTCGTCGCGGCCATGGTTCTGGCTAAAACCACGGCCGTTTTCCTTCTTCCAGCCATCGCCGGCGCAGTGCTGCTGCCGATGCGTGCTCAGCCCCGCCGCTACCTGCGCATCCTGTCCCTTGCGGGCATCACCGCAGGCTGCCTGCTGGCGGTCTGGGCTGCACTGCTCGTGCGTTTTCATCTGCTCCAGGACCTAACCTACTTTTTCTTCATCAATCGCTACCCAAGGCCGCAGACTGCCGCTGGCTGGCTGGCCAGCTTCGGCTGGTCGTTACACGGCACACTTTGGATCGACCCGTTCCTGATGCCGCTGCTGGGCCTTCTTCTGCTGGTCTGGATGGCCAGCCTGCGCCAGCTTTGGGCCTGTGCGCTTGCTCAGAATCCTGTCTTCGTTGCGTGTCTGCTGGCTATGAGTGGAATGATCCTCTTCATGGCTGCGCAGGACCACACCCAGCCGCGTTACTACACTGTAGTCGCTGTTTTCGCCGTCCTGGCACTGGTGCAACTACTGGCTGCGCTGCTGCGGCAGCCGGGCCGTCTGCTGCGCATGGTTGGCTCGGTCGCCCTGCTGGTTTCGGTTGCGGCTGCGGTCCGCAACACCGGGCAGACGCTCCAGTTTCTCCTGCATCCCCAATACAGCTGGGCCGATGCCGCGCGAGCCCTCACCGCTTCTGTGGATGCGCGTCCTGGAAGTCCTCGTCTGCTGCTGGCCACCAGCGGCGATGAGATCACGCTGATGACCGGACTGTCCGCCGTCAATGACGACTTTGGCACAGACCTGCCCGAGCGCCGCATTCGGCGATCCAATCCTGGCTGGTTTGCTGCCTGGAATGACCTTGACCCGGCTATCCTCGCCGCCATCCACCGCAGCTACTCGCTGCGTCAGGTCGCCGTCTATCCCGTCATGGACGATCCCGAGCGCAATCGCCTCGTGCTTTTTCGGCTCGTCCCACGCACACCCGAGCCTGGCTCGCCGCTCACCTTCGCCGCGCTTGGCCAGATTCTGCCCAAAGATCACGTCTCGATCGACGTGGAGTGAGCGTCACGGAGCAGGTTTCGCCTCGGCTTACTTTTCACCCAGATAGTCGCGATACTGCAACTCGATGACGCCGGTACTGCGCGCCAGAGCCAGTTTGGCCAGATTGTACTGGTAAAGGCTCTGCACCAGATTGCTCTCCGCGGTGGCCAGCGATGCCTGTGCGCGGACCAGCGGAAGGGTGTCGTCCACGCCAGCCTTGTAGCGGTCGGTCTCATCGGCCAGCGCCTGCCGCGCCAGGTCCACATTGGATCGGGCAACATCCAGCAGCTTTCCGGCAGCTTCCGCATCCAGCTGCGCCGAGCGTACCTGCTCCACGATCTGTGCCCGCAGGCTGGCAAGTTGCCGCTGTACGCCCTGCAACTGGGCGCGGGCCACGTCCGTCTCGCCGCGCAGGCTGGCCTCACGGAAGATTGGCACCTGCAGCTTGCCCATGGCGATCATCGTTCCATGCGCGCCGACGCCGCTGACAGAGGTGACGCCGTAGTTGCCGGAGAAGCTGAGTGTTGGCAGCCGCTCTGACTGGCGCGCCTTCATCACATAGTAGTTGGCCTTCGCCTGTGCGGTCAGGTTCTGGTAGTCCTGCCGGTTCTGGTAGGCCGAAGCCAGCAACTGCGCTTCGCTTTGCTCCACCAGGTCGCTGTAGGGCGCAGGATCCGTCAATTGGATGGGTTGGCCGGGAGGCACACCAATCTCGCGCTTCAGCAGGATCTCCGCCTTGTCACGTACATTTTCGCTGGCCAGCAACCGTTGCTGCTGCTGTTGCAGCTCCACCTGTGCCCGCAGCACGTCCAGCCGCGGCGCCGTGCCGGCCGCATGTTTGGCCTCAGCCTGTGACTCCAGCACCCGGTCGGATTCGAGCAGAGCCTGCGCATTCTCCACATCGCTCTCGGCTGCAATCACGCGCAGATACGCCGTAGCCACCTGCTGCACCACCTCGCCGCGTGCCGTCATCTTCTGGAAGTAGGCCACTTTTTCCGCTTCCCGGACGGCCTTATAGCCGTTAATCACCGGGCCGGAGTAGAGCGTCTGGTCATAGTTCACCTGCCCGGATGTCACATCCGCCTTGGTGATCAGGGAAAAACCGCTCAGGTTGGTATTCGGCGGCAGCAGGGCGCTGAACTTTCCAACCACGCTCGGCCCAAAGCCCAACGCAGCCAGGTCGTACTCATGCACTCCCGTTCCGCCGGTGACCGTCACCGTGGGCAAAAACTCCTGCAGTGCCTCCATCTCTTCGCCATGCAGCAATTGCTCACCGGCTTCGGCCTCCCGCAGGCCGAGGTTGGTCTGCAGTCCGCGCCGCACTGCATCGTCAAGGGAGAGCGCCAGTACAGTGTTGGTTGCCTTCCCTGCCGTTACGCTGCCATAAAAGGGATTCAGCAGCGAACTTGGGTTCTGCTGCGCCTGCAGGGGGACCGTCACGGTTGCCAGGGCAAGTCCTAGCCCGGCACACACCACCGGCATTCGGTTGCGGAGTTGCTTCAGCCTGTCCATCGTCATCATTGTTTCAGATGAAGATTCGCTTCGCAGGATTCCTCCCGCGGCAAAATAGCCGCAGTTTTTGCCTAAGCTTCGCTTCCCATCGTGTGCGGAATCCTGCCGCAGACACCCGTTACTCGGCAGCCACCGGTCGCCGTGCCGTGGCCAGAATCCGTTCAGCCACGGCCGCCGGAACCACGTCATAGCTGCGCAGCTCCATGTGGAAGCTGCCCCGGCCCTGCGTCAGCGAAGTCAGCGTTGCGCCGTACTGCAGCATTTCGGCCATAGGCACATCGGCTTCAATTGCCACGGCGCGCCCTCGCGGTGTCATCCCCAGAACGTGACCCCGCCTCGTATTCATGTCGCTCATCAGCGCTCCGGCGTACTCTTCCGGCGCCTCCACCTCCACACGCATGATCGGCTCCAGCAGGCATGGCCGAGCCTGCTCCATCGCCTGCCGGAAGGCCAGACGTGCGGCAATTTTGAAGGACAGTTCATTGGAGTCGACATCGTGATAGCTGCCATCGTAGACCGTAGCCTTGAAGTCCACCACCGGATATCCGGCCAGGTGTCCGCTCTGTGCCGTCTCCACAATTCCCTTTTCCACCGCCGGAAGATACTGCCGGGGAATGGACCCGCCAAAGATTTCGCTGGAAAACTGGAAGCCGGCTCCGCGCTCCAGCGGCTCCAGCCGGATGTGGCAGTCCCCAAACTGCCCATGTCCGCCGGACTGCTTCTTGTGCCTGCCCTGGGCCTGGGTACGTGCGCGGATCGTCTCCCGATACGGCACTTTCGGCGCCTTCAGCGTCACCTCGGTGTGAAAGCGTCGCCGCAGTCGCGCGACCATAGCCTCGATATGTTGCTGCCCGGCCCCAGCCACCAGAAACTCCTGTGTCTGCGCATCGCGAAAGAAGCGCAGCATCCGGTCCTCTTCCATCAGTTTGTGCATGGCCGGAGCCAGCTTATCCTCATCGGCGCGGGTCGCCGGTTCGATGGCATAGGTCATGCTTGGCTCCGGCAGGTGTACCGGCTCCACGCGCAGGGCTGCGCCACGCTGCCCCAGCGTATCTCCGCTCAAAGTCTCGCGCAGTCGGGCTACTGCGCCCAGATCGCCGGCATGCAGCGCCGCCACATCCACGGCGCGTCGCCCCTGCATCGCGCTCAGGTGGCTCAGCCGCTCCTGGCCGCCGCGGCTGTAGTTCTCCACGGTGGCGTCGTTGCGTATGACTCCGCTGATCACCTTGAAGTAGCTGATGCGACCGGCAAAGGGATCATGCAGCGTCTTGTAAACAAACAGTGCCGGTGGCTCCTCGTCCCGCACCGCCCGCATCACCACTCCGGCCCGCGCGGCGGCCTGCTCCCCGGAGTGGACGGCAAAGCCCTTCTCCAGTCCGGCACCGGCAGGCACATCGGCTGTCTCGCCTCCGGTCTGGAAACGGGTTTCGGTCTCGGATTTGGCCTCGCTGATTGCGCTTGCCGCGCAGGCCATCCGCTCGGCTGCCGTTGGCGCATACACCTTCAGGAAATCCAGCAGGTGATCGGCTCCCACCGCGCCCTTTCCGCTGGCGAACAAGACCGGGAAGATCCGGTCCTCGCGAATTGCCTCATGCAGTGCCGTGATCAGATGTTGCTCGGGAATCGTTCCCACCTCGAAGAACTCTTCCAGCAGCGCATCCTTGCCTTCTGCCACCAGCTCCACCAGCGCCTCGTGCGCGGCCCTTGCATGCGCCTGCAATGGCCGTGGAATCTCGGCAATCCGTCCCCGACCGCTGTCATCGCCATAGAGAAACGCCTGCATCGTTACCAGATCCACCACTCCGGTGAATCCCTGCTCGTCATAGACCGGCAGTTGCACCGGAACGCAACTCCGGCCCCAGCGCGAGCGCAGTTCCTCCAGCAGCGCGGTCACGTCGTCGAGTCCCCGTTCCCGCAGTGCGTCCATCTGGTTCAGCACCACGATTCGCGGCAGGTTGAACTCCTCGGCCCAGCGCCACACCCGCTCCGTCACCGCCTCAACGCCTGCCTGCGCCTGCACCACGATCAGCGTGGCTTCGGCCACCTGCATCGCTATCCGCGCCTCGTGACTGAACATATGAAAGCCCGGTGTGTCGATCAGGTTTACCTTCACGCTCTGCCATTCGGCAAAAGCGACCGCATTCTGCATCGTGGTGCCACGGGCCACGTCTTCTTCGTCGTAGCCTGTTACCGCGGAGCCATCCTCGATGCGCCCCTGGGTCGTCGTCATGCCAGCCGCCTGCAGCAGGGCGGCAATCAGCGTCGTCTTGCCGCTGTGGGCATGGCCGGTCACGGCTACGTTGCGAATCTCGCTTCCCGAATACTCTCTCATCGTTGGTTGCCTCCTGCATCCTGCTTCGGATTGCGCAAGCTGTCTGCCCTTGCCTGGTCCATGTGTGCCTCGTTCCTCGTCGCTGCCTCCACGGCTGTCCCTTCCCGTGCGGCCGTCTCTTCCAGCGGATTGGCCAGGCAGCAATAGCCCCGGCCGGCCAGATCCAGTGAGTGTGTCAGCGCCTGCAGCAGCCCGTGATCGTTGCCTGAAGCGGGCAGCGGATGGATCGCCGGGACGTGCCGCTGTCGATATGCCAGGGGCAGATGCCGGACAAGCTGCTGCAGAATGGCCATGGATGCATGGGATGCATGCGCAGGCGGGGAAGGATTTGCGTGAGGGGGATAGGGCACACGAGGATTGCGCTCCGGTGGCATTGCGCCACCTGTCTGGCTCTGCGATCTGCCGAAACCCGTCATGCGGTTCCCTCCGGCAGGCGTCGTCTCAGCGCAGTGTGGCGCTGTCCGGCGTCTTCTCTGAAGAACCGCAGCGTATCACAGCTCCGTGCAACTCTCAATGTGATCCAGAGCACACAACTGTCCGGTAGCCACTACAATAGTGTCGAGGACTTTGCCCGCGTATGAATCTCTCTCTGGTTAGCAACCTTCATCTGCTGCGCCGTCGCCACAGCCTGCGATGGCTTGCCGCACCGGTAGTCCTGCTTCTAGGTCTTAGCGGAGTGGCTCGTGCCCAGTACGGACTGCCCCCGGTCACCCAGGTGCATGATCCGGCCGCTCTGCGTCCGCCAGCCGGTGCTCGCGTGGCCATCGTCGAGTTTGAAGACATGGAGTGCCCGGACTGCGCCCGAGCCAACCCTGTGCTGCAGCAGGCGGTC
>JAKBAG010000151.1 GCA_021809235.1 Acidobacteriota bacterium | reverse complement strand
GCGCAGTTCCAGATTGCCTGCCGGGGTTTCAATCACTTCGGTGGAAGGCACAATCTGCCTACCTTCCCGGGTCTTCAGGATCAGACCGGCAACACGACCGGCATCAGCTCCCGTATGCACGGCGATGTCTCTGAGCCTGCCGTGCGTCTTGCCGGAGGCATCGGTAACGGATGCGCCCATCAGGGAACTGAGGCTCACGCGGGTTGTGCTTCGCAGGTGCATCCGTGCTTGAGTGTAAAACATTCGACCATGACTGCCGCTGCCGGGAAGCAGATTTGCTTGACAGAGCGAGGCTGAGCCTTGAAACTGCGAATGTGCCGCGCAGATTTCCAGCCTTTCTGCCTGCGCAGGGCACCGTCAGGATCGCAATTGACCCACACCGGCTCAGAACGAATTCGGCTGCAATTGCCCTCCTCAATGGAGAGCGTCGCCCAGGTGGAAGCCGAGGCGGAAAAACTGTTGCATACGCTCGGCATCGACGAGGATGCAGCATTTCCTCTTTTGATGGGCATTCGTGAGGCGGCTGTGAACGCAGTGCTGCACGGCAATAGCTACGATCCGGCAAAGAGCATCGTGGTCACCCTGGAGCATGACGCGGAAACGCTCGTGGTTACGGTGACTGATCAGGGAGAAGGCTTCAATCTGGATACCCTGCCCGATCCTCGCGAAGAGGAAAATCTGTTGCTCGGCAGTGGACGCGGAATCTTCTTGATCCGATCCTTCTTCGATGAGGTACACTTTCGTCAACTGCATCCCGGCACAGAAGTACGTCTTGTAAAAAAACTGGCAGATTCAGCCGGGCAGGCGAGCTGACAAATCTGACATCCATTCGGCAATGACCAGGAGGAAATGACTGTGGCACTATCGATCGCAACACGGGAACTTGATGGAGTAACGATTCTGGACTTGAGCGGCCGCATCACGCTCGGGGAAGGAAGCGTTCAACTGCGCGATGCAGTGCGCGAACTGATCAGCAAGGGTGTCAAGAACATCCTGATCGGCCTGGGAGAGGTCAACTACATTGACAGTTCCGGCCTCGGGGAACTGGTCAGCGCCTACACCACGGCCAAGAATCAGCAGGCCAGTGTAAAGCTCCTGAACCTGACCAAGAAGGTGAAGGATGTGCTACAGCTGACCAAGCTCTACACCGTATTTGACATCTATGAGGATGAAGCGAGCGCCATCGCCTCCTATAAGTAATCCTGCTGTAGTCGGGCGCAAGCCTGCGAAAATCAAGCGCCGTGCGAAAGTTCGCACGGCGCTTTCTGCTGTCTGGAGGAACCAGGGTTTGGAGCAAGCCTCAAAACTTGACCGAGGGTGCATTCCGAGCCGACTGGCTGGCCTCAAAATAGGCATTGTTCGGCGCGAACCCGAGCATGCCGGCCCAGACGCTGTTGGGAAACTCGCGAACAAATGTGTTGTAGGCGCGCAGCGAATCGTTGTAGCGGCGACGACTGACACTGATACGATTCTCCGTGCCGGAAAGCTCGTCCTGAAGCCGCAGAAACTCCTCATTGGAGCGCAGCTGAGGATAGTTTTCCGACAGGGCAAGCAGTCGGCCAAAGGCGGAATCCAGCCGTCCGTTGGCGGCAATTTTGTCCTGAGGCGTGTGCGCGCTCAGCAGCCCGGCACGGGCGTTGGCAATGTCGCTGAAGACCGAATTCTCTTCCTTGGTGAATCCCTTGACCGTCTCCACCAGATTGGGGATCAGATCTGCGCGACGCTGCAGTTGAATATCCACATCCGACCAGGTGGTGTGCACCTGCTCATCCAGAGAGACAAGCTGGTTCTGCGTACTCTTGAAGCTGCCGTACACCAGCAAGGCGACAAAGATAAAGACGGTAACAATGCCGACCAGAATCCAAAGTCCACGTTTCATCGTTCCTGCTCCTGTTTCTGCGGCTGCTGGCAGTGCCGCAGCCGTTGCCTGAGTTAAACTTCCACTTCCTCTGACCGTTGGATGCCTGTAACAGCATCGGCCCGGAATCCCGATTCACACTCCCGCGACCCTCTTTCTGACCGCACTGCTCACAGTACCGGACTACCAGCTTCCACCTGCGCCGCCTCCACCCGACTGGCCGCCACCGAAGCCGCCAAAGCCGGAGTCATTCCCGCCACCCCAACCACCGCCTCCACCGCCCCAACCACCTCCACCCCAGCCGCCACCAAGCATCATCCCCAGGAAGAGTCCCAGGAGACCGCGTGAGCCAAGGAAGCCAAGGATGGCAAAAAGCACAAGCAGACGGACGATGAGCCCGAGCATCGAAATGCGATGTACGGGGCGAACGGTCTGGGTCTGGTCTGCGTCCTGCTGGTCTGCTGCAGTGTCCCCTGAGTCGTTCCGGATGACCTGCGCCATCTCACTGACCCCCGTCAGCACGGCGGCATCATAGTCCTGGGTGCGCAGATACGGCACCATGGAGCGGCCGATATCTCCGGTTTTGCCATCTGGAAGAATGCCCTCAAGACCATAGCCGACTTCGATCCAGTACTTGTGATCCTGGACGGAGAGCAGCATTAGCACGCCGCGATCGGAGCCTTTTTTTCCCACTTTCCATCGCTCTTCCAGCCGATTGGCAAAATCAGCCGCATCGTCCCCGCCTAAATTGTTCACCAGAACGACAGCGATCTGGGCATTGGATTTCCCGTGGTCCAGTTGCGCACAAATCTGATCCAGACGTTCCACAGTACCCGGCGATAGCACATGGGCCATATCTGTTACGTAATCCTGCGGCTGCGGCATCTGCTCCACCGTCTCTGCCGGTGCCAGCAAACCAGAGAACAGCGTCAGAGGCAGCAGGGTGGACGAGAACATCCGCAGCAGGCCGGTCGCAAACTGCCGCGTGCGCGATTTGAATGGTCGCGACAGGAACGCAGGATCGGCTGCAATGCGCATAGCATTCATCCCCTGTATTGTACGCGGAGCCCGCGCGTTCGGTTCCCTGCAACTGTTGCATACAGGTGCGCAGCACCGGGGCGGAAACGATATTCTGATGGGGATGACTTCCACCGTTACCCCTCCCATCGCCCATCGCATTCCCACCGAACGCACCCTCCACGGAACCAAGCTGCAGGACGATTACGCCTGGCTGCGCGATGTGGAGAATCCTGAGGTCGTGGCTTATCTGGAGGCGGAAAATGCCTACACTGAAGCGATGACCGCCGGACACGCTGCCCAGCGGGAACTGCTTTATGCCGAGATGTTGAGCCACGTGCAGCAGACCGATGAGTCGGTACCCTATCGGGATCGCGGCTGGTGGTACTGGACACGCACCGAGGAGGGCAAGCAATATGCCATCCATCTACGTCGGGCCGACTCCCCGGACGCCGCGCCGCAGGTATTGCTGGACGGCAACCAGCTGGCTGAAGGGCAGTCGTTCATGGCAGTCGGGGATATGGACGTCTCAGACAGCGGTCATCTGCTGGCCTATACGGTGGATTTCAAGGGATTTCGGCAGTATGCGCTGCGGCTGCGTGACCTGCGATCCGGCACAGAAATGGACTTTACCGCTGAGCGGGTAGGCTCCGTGTGCTGGGCTGCAGACAGTGCCACGCTGTTCTACACCGTGGAGGACGAGGTGCAGAAGCGACAATATCAGCTCTGGCGCTACAGTTGCATCACGGGTGACAAAACGCTAGTACTGGAGGAGCCGGATGAGCGATTCAATCTGGCCGTGAGCCGCACCCGGGATGGCGCCTATCTGCTGCTTGACAGCTCCAGCCATATCACCAGCGAGGTGAGCTTCCTGGCCGCAGATCAGCCGCTGGGCCAGTGGCAAATCGTGATGCCACGTGTTGAGGATGTGGAGTACGACGTGGAGCATCGCGAGGGCTACTGGATCATTCGCAGCAACGATAAGGGCCGAGATTGTCGCGCCTATACGCGTCCCGTGGACGTGACTTACAGCCTGGATGCAGACCAGGAGGTGGAACTGATCCCCCACCGCGCAGGCATCATGCTGGAGGCGGTTGATGTCTTTGCCAGCTTTGTAATTGCCTGCGAGCGCGAGCAGGGGCTGCCGCATCTGCGCATCCATCGCTTTGCCAATCCCCGGCAACTGACGCCGGCCGGGGAGATTTCATTTCCTGACCCCACCTACAGTGCATATCCGGGCTATAACGCCGAGTTTGACGTCACGCACTTTCGCTATGCCTACCAGTCGCTGGTAGCGCCAGCCTCGGTCTTTGAATATGACCTGGAGACGGGCCGGTCTACGCTGCTGAAGCAGCAACCCGTCCCGGGCGGCTTTGACAAGAGCCTCTATGCCACCGAGCGCGTATGGGCCGTGGCCAGCGACGGCGTTCGCGTGCCCATCTCGCTGGTCTATCGCAAGGATCGCTTTGCGCGAGGCAGCAATCCACTCTACGTCTACGGCTACGGCTCCTATGGCTATGCCCTGCCCATCGGATTCAACGCGAACCGGCTGAGCCTGCTGGATCGTGGCGTGGTGATGGCCTATGCCCACATTCGCGGAGGCGGCGACATGGGCGAAACCTGGCACGACGCCGGCAAGATGCTCAGCAAGCGGAACACCTTCACCGACTTTATCTGCTGCGTAAGACACCTGACGGCCAGTGGCTATGGCGACCCGGCACGCGTGGCGATTGAAGGTGGAAGCGCCGGCGGCCTGCTGATGGGTGCCGTGGTAAACCTGCAGCCGGCGATGTTTCGCGCCGTCATTTCCCATGTACCGTTTGTGGACGTGATGAACACGATGCTGGACCCAACGCTGCCTCTCACGATTCCCGAGTATGAGGAGTGGGGAGATCCGAACCAGGCCGAATACTTTGCCTATATGCTTAGTTACTCGCCGTATGACAACCTGAAGTCAGGCAGTTATCCGGCCATGTTGGTGAAGACGAGTCTGCACGACAGCCAGGTGATGTACTGGGAGCCGGCAAAATATGTGGCCCGCCTGCGCACGTTAAAGACTGATGACCGCCCACTGCTTCTCTGGATCAACATGAATGCCGGACATGGCGGCGCCAGCGGACGTTACGACCACCTGAAGGAGATTGCTTTCGACTACGCATTCCTGCTGGATCAGCTTGGCGTGCACCTGTAAGCTGTGCCCGGTACAGGCTCATCCAGCGGCAGGAATAAGATCGCCTTCACCCGGTGCGAGGAAGAGATTCTGCTCCAGCCCGTGCTGCCGAGTGTAGAGGTCATAGTAGCGGCCACCCAGCGCATAGAGCTCGCTGTGTGTGCCGCGCTCGACGATCTGCCCGGCTTCCACTACGAGGATCTGGTCGGCTCGACGGATGGTCGACAGCCTGTGTGCAATCACAAAGGTGGTGCGCCCCTGCATCAACTCATTGAGCCCGGCCTGAATCATCGCCTCCGACTCGGAATCGAGCGAGCTGGTGGCCTCATCCAGGATCAGGATGCGTGGATTGGCAAGCAGTGCGCGGGCAATCGACAGACGCTGACGCTGGCCGCCGGAGAGCTTGACGCCGCGCTCGCCGACAATGGTGTCATAGCCTTCGGGAAAACCCTCAGCGAACTCATCCACACGCGCAGTACGACAGGCAAACAGGAACTGCTCCTCGCTGGCCTCCGGTCGGGAGAACATCACGTTCTCACGGATAGATCCGTCGAACAGGAAAGAGTCCTGCAGCACCACACCGAGCTGCGAGCGGTAGCTATTCAGATCGACTGTGGACAGGTCCAGCCCGTCGACGCGAACTACGCCGGAGTCGGGCTTATGGAAGGCACAGACAAGGCTGATGATGGTGCTTTTGCCGGAGCCGGAAGAGCCAACCAGCGCCGTCACCGAACCGGGCTGCGCGGTAAAAGAGATACCCCGCAGAACCGGCTTGTCGGTTTCATAGGAGAACTCCACCTGCTCAAAGCGGAGATCTCCATGGATCGGCGGCATCTGCTGCACTCGCTGCGGATCAGCATGTTCATCCAGTTCTGCCAGAATCTCCGTGGTGCGATCCAACCCCGCGAAAGCCTCGGAAAGCTGCGTGCCGATGTTCACAATCTGGAAGACAGGGGCAATCATGAAGGCCAGAAATGCCAGATAGGAGACATAATCCCCTACCTGCCAGCGATGCTGCATCACCAGATGCCCGCCCATCCACATTACGATGCAGGAGACCAGCCCAAGCACCGTGGTGGAGGCCGCTGACAATGTGCTCGTCATCGTCAACGAGCTGATCACGTTGCGCAGCAGCCGGTCTACGCCTTCCCCGAAGACCGATGCTTCGCGCTCCTCGGCATGGTAGCCCTTGATGACGCGAACGCCGCCCAGGGATTCCGTCAAGCGACCGGTAACTTCAGAGTTGATACGCGCGCGCTCGCGGAAGATCGGACGAATCTTCTTGAAGCCGGACTGAAGAATCAGCGTGAAGGCACCAATCACGACAAAAACCGTGATGGTGACCGATGGGCTGCGATGCAGCAGATACGCAAAGGCAAGTACGGCCGTCAGCACGCCGCCTACAAACTCCACCAGTCCCGTGCCAATCAGGTTGCGAACACCTTCCACGTCATTCATGATGCGGGCCACGAGTGTGCCGGTGCGGTTGGAGTCGTAGTAGGCCACAGAGAGCTGACCCACGTGCCGCTGCACCTGCTTGCGCAGCTCGCTGATCAGCTTCTGCCCTTCGGTGGATAGCAACTGCGTCAGAGCAAATGCCGTGATGGCCTGCAGGATGGTGGCCACAAAGACTGCCGTGATCAGCTTGGCCAGCAGATGCGGTGCCGGATGCGGCGTATTGAGCACGCCGTCAATGAGGAATTTGGTAAGGTACGGAAGCGTGAGCCCGGCTACTGTCTTGATGGCAACCAGCACCATGCCCAGCACGATGAGCCATCGCCGCGGACGGACCAGTGCTCGGATGGTGGGCCACAGGCGCTTGAAGTCTACTTTCTTCTTCGGGAGGTTGGCAGACGGACGGCCGCCGCCACGTACACCACGTTCGGCCTGCATTGTCATTCCTCCCGAGCGAAGACTTCCGCGCATGGTTGCCTGCCTAAACGATTCCGCTGCGACGTGCCTGAATAAAGGACCGCACCGACAGCACCACATAGATCAGGCACAAAACAGCCATGGCAGCCTTCGATTCCGTAGCCGCAGGATTCTTGACCGCGTGTCCCGCCATCCACAGTACCCACTGGACCAGCCCCATAATTGTGGCCAGAAATCCCAGCAGCGCCAGTGTCACATTGATGTGCATGAAGAGCTTGCGCCGGCCTGCATCCGGAGAGAAAGACAGCGCGCCGAAGATGCCCAGCAACAGGCCGAGCGCAGCAGGAATCAGTGCCGTCGGATGCTGGCTGCCGGTTCCCACGAATCCCAACAGACCCAGGGCAATGAACAATGCAGCAAAGAAAAGCGTAACTTTCGCCATGGAAGAAAACCTCACTGCATCCATCATTGCATGCTCGTGGAAATCCCGTGCTCGCGGAACAACCTTGCTCCAGGTGGTGCCGGATGCCAAACGCACAGCAGAGCACTGATTATCGGATGAGACAACCCATC
>JAKBAG010000150.1 GCA_021809235.1 Acidobacteriota bacterium | reverse complement strand
CCGCGAAACGGCGTGATGGGTTCGACGGGATAATCCGTCCCGAAGGCAAGCGGGACGCCGGCATTCCAGAAGGTCTTCCATCCGTATGAGATGGCGGCCCGCTGCGGTCCCAGCCGCGCCATAGCCCAGTTCATATCGGTCAGCAGGTGGTTGGGCTGCATGGAGGCAACCACTCCGAGAGCGCGAAAGCGCGCCACGTCAGCAGGGTTGACGACCTGGGCGTGCTCCACGCGGTCCCGATGTCCGGTGGCTACCAGTTTGCCGCCTCCGATGGGCTGGCTGAATGCTGTGAGGGCCATCGCCGTCGCGCGATCCCCAATCGCATGGAAGCCAATCTGAAAGCCAGCCTGCGCACGCGCAATCGCCATCGCATTCAGCTTGTCCTGCGTGAACCGTGCCAGTCCACGATTGCCGGGATCATCGCTATAAGGCTGCTCGAGCGCAGCCGTTCGCGAACCCAGCGATCCATCCATGAATCCCTTCAGCATGCCGGTATGCAGCATGGGATCGTTTGGGTCATGATGCGCCCGATGTTCCAGCAGCAATGGGAGTGGATCCACGAAGGGAAGCCATTCTGAGATGCGCACGCGCAGCCTGCCCTGCTTCTCCAGTTGCTCGTAATTCAGAAAATCCTGCCAGGTGGAAAAGTCCTGCACACTCGTCAGACCATGGCTGACGGCATCCTCAATGGCCAGTTCGTCGCCGCGCATACTGAAGGCTGCAGTAGGTGCGGGAATCACCTTTTCCATCCAATCCGTCGCCGTG
Source organism: Acidobacteriota bacterium (assembly GCA_021809235.1). Taxonomy (GTDB): domain Bacteria; phylum Acidobacteriota; class Terriglobia; order Terriglobales; family Acidobacteriaceae; genus Acidicapsa. Next base: position 6,850 of record JAKBAG010000150.1, on the reverse strand, counting down.
TCGCGCAGAATGCCGGTCGGTAAGCCGTTACGATCCAGGTCGATTGCGCCTCCGCGTGGAGGCTGGGTGTGACCGGTGATGCCGGCCGCCTTGAGCGCTGCTGAGTTGGCAAGTGCGATATGGCCGTCAATGCGATACAGAAAGGCTGGATGCCCGTCACTGACCGCATCCAGTTCCTGTCGGGTGGGCAGCGCCGAATCCTTCCAGAGGGTGTGGTCCCATCCACCACCCAGCAGCCAAGCGCCTGGCTGTGCCGTGTGGGCGTAGGCTGCCACCCGCTGCATCATTTCCTCACGCGATGCTGCGCCTGTCACATCCACGCTTAATTTCTGCCGTCCGGCATCGCCCATGTGCGTGTGGGCATCATTCAGCCCCGGCATCACGAAGATTCCGGTGTGCGCACTGTCCAGGTCGCGCATCTGAGTTTGCGGCGTGGCCAGCCGAAGAATCTCGGCATCGGTTCCCACTGCAATCACCTTGCCGCCACCGATGGCCATAGCGCTGACAATCTGCGGATGACCTTCCTTCAAACCGACTCCGGTCAAAATGCGGCCGTGATACAGAATCAAATCCGGTGTGGGCTGTGCGGCAGGCACTTTTGCAGGCTGCGCGATACCAGTCCCCAGACACAGGCTCAGAGCAAGGCAGGAGATCCAACGAGATGCAAACATGGGCGGAGTGTACCACGCCTCTGGCCTGTGCAGGATGTCCGTTCCAGCCTGCCTGCGGGAAGCCGGTTGGGTTGTCGAAGCATGCCGTCAGCCGACGCGGCAACCTGAACCTGAGGCAGCAAGATCGACCAGGGTCGGCTGCAAAGAGCCATCGTCAAAGAGATCCAGCCAGGCGCAGCTGATGGGAAGTCGAAAGCGGCGAGGACCGCAGGCGCCTGGATTGAGATAGAGCACACCGCGGTTCCATGCAATCAGCGGTTGATGGGTGTGACCACTGAGAACGGCAGCGATGCCAGCCGCTTCAGGCGCCAGGTCCAGTTGCTGGCGATCATGCAGCAGATACAACATTCTGCCAGCCTCAGTTACCACCTCGCACTCAGGAAGCTGGGCGCAACGGCCGTTACGATCAACATTGCCGCGAATGGCTGTAAGCGGGGCCAGCGCAGCAAGACGGTCCAGAATATCGTCTGCTCCCACATCGCCCAGATGCAGAATGCGCGAGCAGCCCTCCATGGCTCGAAGGACTTCCTCACGCAGCAGGCCGTGGGTATCCGCAACAACGCCGATCCGCAAGTGGCTCACAGCCCCAGCTCCAGTCGGGAGCGCGGGTCCAGCAGGTCTCGCAGGGCGTCGCCGACGAAATTGAAGCTGAGCACGGTAATGCCGATGGCCAGAGCCGGAAACAGGACCAGGTGCGGCGAGTCAAACAGGTGCGTCCGTGCATCGTTCAGCATGGCTCCCCAGCTGGGAGCCGGTGGAGGAATTCCCAGTCCCAGAAACGAGAGTGTTGCCTCAGCCAGTATGACGCCGCCCATGCTGATGGTGGCCTGCACCAGGAGTGGCTGCAGGATATTGGGCAGAATATGACGAAAGAAGAGTCGCAGGCCGCCTGCTCCCAAGGCACGCGCTGCCTCGATGAATTCCCGTCCGCGCATGGCCAGCACCTGCGCCCGCACCAGTCGCGCATATCCGGCCCAGCCGCCGATAGCTAGTGCCAGGATCAGATTCTCCAAACCGGAGCCGAGAAAGGCAGCAAAAGCAATCGCCAGCAGGATGCCCGGCAGTGCCAGGAAGGTGTTCATGGCAACCACGGTCAACAGCGTATCCACCCAGCCGCCGAAGTATCCGGCGATGCCACCCACCAGAAGGCCGAGCGCCAGAGAAATGGTTACGACCGATACAGAAACTGCGAGCGAAAGTCGAGCCCCCCAAAGCAGACGGCTCAGCACGTCCCGGCCCAGTTCGTCGGTGCCGCACCAGTGGGCAAAGGAGGGAGATTGCAGCCGATGCAGCAGATCAATCGCCGCTGGACTTCCGGGAGAAATCCACGGTGCCAGCAGTCCGCACAGCACAAAGATGCCCAGCAGTACCACGCCCAGGGCGCCGACGGGCTGTCGGCGCATGCGCTGCAGCAGCCGTGGCATCGGTTGGCCTGCAATTGGATTCCGGAAGCTCACTTGCACAAGCATAGCTGTTGATGGGATTCTTCGTGTACGGAAGGTATTGCATGCGGAAATTTCAGACCACTTTGGCGTTCTCAGGGGTCAGGTTCGGCCAACCGAATTTCCTTCGGAGCGCTGCCTCGGTGGTGCTGGCTGCCTTGCTGCTTGTCTGTCTTCCCGCGCAGGCGGCCCGCGCGCCCAAGCCAGATGAGCTTGCCGCCGTTGCCGACCAAATTGCATCGCTTGCCAATGCCTCCCGCACCCAGGCAGGACTGCCATCCCTGCAGTGGGACGATGCATTGGCAGTGGCGGCTCATGCGCATGCGGTCCGAATGGCCGCAGAAGGTCCGATTGCGCATCGCTATGGCGGCGAAATGTCGCTGGCTGAACGGGCTGCTGCGGCCGGAGCCCATTTTGATCTGGTGGAAGAGAATATTGCCATTGGGAGTTCCGCCCAGCAGATTCATACGCTCTGGATGCACTCCGCCGAGCATCATGCAAACCTGATGAATCCGCAGATCAACCGCATTGGGGTGGCTGTGGTTGCAGCCCGTGGCGTGCTGTATGCGGTTGCAGACTATGCGCAGGCGGTGCGTACGTTGACGGTCGAGGAACAGGAGTCGATGGTTGCACAGCAGCTGGTGCCGATGGGCATTGCCCTGCGCGCCAACGGAAAAGCCCTGGCGCAGGCGCGTGCCGCCTGCTCATCCAGCTCCGGAGTTCCGTCATCGCCCGGTTTGCAGCCACTCTTTGTCATGCGATGGCAGAGTGGATCGCTGCTCCAGGTACCTTCTGCACTGGTGCAGCGCATCCGTTCAGGACACTACCAGAGCGCGGCTGTGGGTGCGTGTGCTCCCCATGCCGCCTCCACCCAGGAGCAGTCGGCATTCTCGGCCTATCGTGTAGCCGTCCTGCTGTACTGAACTCCCGCTGCCGCCAGAGCCTGCGCTGGAAGATGGGTGGAGCCAGGTCAGAGCCGTTCCGGGCCAAAATTATCCAGCATTAGAGCCGGACAGGATGCTTTTGCAGTAGGCTGCGGAGCCGCTCGTCACTCAGGCTGTTCATCCGATAAATCGATTGCATAGAGTGCCCAGAAATATCTCTTTAGGACTACGGCATTTTCAGGGTAGAATCCTGCCAGATTCTTTCCAGTTCCAATCCGGAATGCTGCGAAGTTGCCCTGCATATAGGAGCACTGGAAAGCCAAGAAAGGCTCGGCTGCTCTGCATGAAAATTCGCATCCCCTCTGGCTGGCTATCCTCCTGCTGTCTTCTTGTTCTGGCTGCTGTGCTTCCCCTGTCGGCTCAGACCCTTCCTGTGGCAACTCCGCAGATCACTGCGAAATGGAATGACGCTCAGCGCATCGCGCTTCCCGGAAACACTCCGCCGGCTGCCATCGCAGCCAATGATCGCGGAGCCGTGGATCCGGGGATGCCCATGACCGATCTGGTGCTCGTTCTGCGCCGCGCCCCGCAGCAGCAGGCAGCCTTTGATGCCTATGTCGCCAGCCAGTACGATCCGACCTCGCCCAACTATCATCATTGGCTCACGCCGGATGCCGTTGGACAACTCTTTGGACCGGCGCCTGCGGATATTGCCGTGGTTACCGGCTGGCTTGGCTCCCATGGGCTGCATGTGGATGGCATGAGTCGCGACCACATGACGTTGCACTTCAGCGGGACTGCGGCCGAGGTGGAATCCGCCTTTGGAGCCAGTATTCATCGGCTCTCCGTGGGTGGTGTACCCCACATCGCCAACATGACCGATCCCACACTGCCAGCCGCGCTGGCACCGGTGGTTGTGGGCGTCAAGGCCCTGCACGACTTCTTTCCGCGACCGGCCCATCACCTGGGCGGAACAGCAGTCTTCGATTCCCACTCCGGGCATTGGATGCACCAGTCTCCATCGCTGGTTTCTGCCACCCAGCCAGAGATGAAGGTTCGTCCCGAATTTGGAATTACGGTTGGATCCGGTACAAGCAGCTTTCAGATTGAAGACGTTGCGCCCTACGATTTCGCCACCATGTATAACGTGCTGCCGCTGTGGAACAGCAAGATTGACGGCACCGGACAGACTATTGCCATCGCCGGGACCAGCGACATCAATCCGACCGATGTAGCCACCTTCCGCAGCGTCTTTGGACTGCCCGCCGGTACTCCGCCCCGGACAATCGTGGCCAATGGTGTGGACCCGGGAGCCTGCACGGGCAACAGCGGCAGTTGCACGATCAGTGACCAGATCGAAAACTCGCTTGATGTGGAGTGGTCAGGAGCGGTTGCACCCGGAGCCAGCATTGTTCTGGTCGTTGCCGGTCAGGTCTCTTCCACCACGGATACGCTCTTCACCGCCATCCAGTACATTGTGGACAATCGCACGGCGCCGATCATGAACGTCAGCTATGGCGCATGCGAGCTGGAATTGGGGACAACTGGGAACGCGGCCTTAAATAGCGAATGGCAGACCGCTGCCACGGAAGGGATCTCCGTCTTTGTGGCCGCCGGAGACTCCGGTTCGGCTGGCTGCGACCAGGGGTTGGCCACCAGCCTGCCCTACGGCGCACTTTTTGGCACCACGGTCAGCGGCTTTGCCTCCACGCCGTACAACACGGCGGTGGGTGGCACGGACCTGAACTGGGGCACCAAGGCCGCACCGTACTGGAGCACCAGCAATAACTCCACCACCGGGGCCAGCGCACTCAACTACATGCCGGAAGTTCCGTGGAATGACACCTGCACCAATCCGCTGATTCTGGGAGCGCTGCAAAACTATGCCAGCCAGCTGCAAAAAGCCGGAACCACTGCCACCAGCCCCACGGATGCGGAATCTGCCTGCAACTTTGTCTCGCAGTATTACAAGACGATCATGACAGACACCAACAATCAGGTCGATCTTTCTTTCCTGATCGATACGGTGGGAGGAAGCGGCGGAGCCAGCGGTTGCACCACCAGCGATGGGCAGACGCTTACCTCCTGCACTGGCGGGTATGCCAAGCCTGCGTGGCAGTCGGGAGTGACCGGTATTCCCAACGATGGCAAGCGAGATCTGCCGGATGTTTCTTTCTTCGCTTCCAATGGATTTCTCGGCAGCGCGTATCTGATCTGTGTCTCGGCCAACGGGAGTTGCGTTACCTCGACATCTCAATCCACGGAGCCTACTGGCGAAGAGGTTGGCGGGACTTCGGTCGCATCGCCTGCGATGGCCGGAGTGATGGCGCTAATCAACCAGAAAACCGGCTCCGCGCAGGGTCTTGCGAATCCGGAGCTGTATCGACTGGGCGCAAAGCAGACCTACTCGGCCTGCCGCACGGAATCGCTGACGACGAGCACAAGCTGCTACTTCAATGACATTGACACCGGCACCAATGCCATGCCGTGCAACGCGAACTCTCTGGACTGTACCGTCAAGACCAGCGGCGACAGCTATGGCGTCCTGAATGGCTACAGCGCAACCACTGGTTTTGACAATGCTACCGGCCTTGGCTCGCTGAACGTAGCCAATGTGGTGAATGCATGGACGTCTGCGCTTGGGACCGGATCGGCCGCACTCACGCTGACGCCTTCCAGTTCTTCCATTCAACTGGGGCAGCCGCTGACGATCCAGGTGGCAGTCTCCGCACAGGGTGCAACCCCCACCGGCACGGTTGTACTCGCCGGACCAGGACTGACGGCGCAGGCGCAACCGCTTACGAATGGTGCGTACACGTTTTCGGTAGCCGCGGGAAGCTTGCCCGCAGGAGCCGACACGCTCACCGTCAGCTATTCCGGTGATGCGAACTACCCGCTGGAAACGCAGACGGTCACCATCAACGTCACGAAGCTGTCGGCCACCCTCACACTCACTCCCAACTCCACGACCATCATGGGTAATCAGACGTTCAGCGTCCGCGGAGCCGTCGCTGGAAGTGGAACAGGTACGCTCCCGACGCCCACAGGGACCATCACCTTTTCCGGTGGCGGACTGACCTTCCAGCCCTGCACGCTGGCCAGCGGCACCTGTACGCCGACGTTTACGGGGACTCTCGCCAACGGCACGGATACGATCACGGCGAACTACTCCGGAGACAGCAATTACAACAGTTCCACGGCAACCGTCCAGATCACGGCGACAGTGCTTACCCCCACGGTCACGGTCAAGGTGCTCTCGGCCTCGTTGACCACGACGACCCCTGGGCAGGTACAGGTGACCGTAAACGGTACGGGAGCGACTCCGACAGGGACGCTCACCCTGATGGATGGTAGCTCGTCGGGTTCCATGCGGTTGACCGGGGCGCTTGCCTCCGGCACATATACCTTCAGCACACCGGCAGGATTCTTCCTGGGCGGAGCTTCCACCCTGACGGCTCAATACAGCGGGGACACTTCCTACGCTGCTGCAAGTGGAATGGCGACTGCCCAGGCCGCATATTCCAATCCCACAATGACGATTCAAGTGGGGCAGAGCAGTATCTCTGCCAACTCCGCAGTTACGATAACCGTCACCGTAGCCTCCACGGCAGGGAACATGCCCACCGGGCAAGTGACGATCAGTGCAGGTACATTCCTACTGAGCGGGACTCTGAGTGGTGGTGCCTATACAGGGACCATCCCGGGCAACACCTTTGCCGCCGGAACGCAGAGCATCACGGTCAGCTACAGCGGGGATGCCTACTACAGTAGTCTGAGCCAGTCGACCTCCATCACCATTACTCCGTCCACGGCGACCTATACCGTGGGTGCTTCCCCATTGGGCACCATCAAC
>JAKBAG010000149.1 GCA_021809235.1 Acidobacteriota bacterium | reverse complement strand
TCGATCATCATGATGGCGGGTTTCTTCACGATGCCGATGAGCAGCAGGATGCCGATGAGGGCGATGATGCTGAGATCGGTGCGTGTGAGCAGGAGGGCAAGGATGGCGCCGACGCCGGCCGAGGGCAGGGTGGAGAGAATGGTGAGCGGATGGATGAGGCTCTCATAGAGAATGCCCAGGACGATGTAGACGGCGACGATGGCGGCAAGGATGAGCCAGGGTTCGGTGCGGAGCGAGTCCTGAAAGGCCTGCGCAGTGCCCTGGAAAGTGCCGCGAATGGCGGCCGGCATACCGAGTTCCCGCTCGGCCTTCTGGACGGCGCTGACGGCCTGACCGAGGGCGACGTTGGGGGCCAGGTTGAAGGTCTCGGTGACGGCCGGGTACTGGCCCTGATGGTTGACCTGAAGCGAGGCGTGGGTGAGCTCGAAGTGGGCGATGGCCGACAGCGGAACCATGGCCCCGGTGCTGCTCTTGAGGAAGATGCCGTTAAGGGAGTCGGGGCTTTTCTGATATTGGGGCGCGACTTCCATGACGACGAAGTACTGGTTGAGCGCCGTGTACATGGTGGAGACTTCACGCTGCCCGAAGGCGTCATACAGAACCTGATCGATGGTGGCAGCGGTGAGTCCGAGCCGTGAGGCGGTGTCGCGGTTGATGACGAGGTTTTCCTCGAGGCCTCGATCCTGCTGGTCGGTGGAGACGTCGCGCAGCTCGGGGAGGGTACGCATTTTGGCCAGCAGCCGCGGCGCCCAGGTATTGAGCTCCTCGAGATTGGGATCGACGAGGGTGTACTGGTACTGGGCGTCGGCACCACGGGCTCCGGTCTGGAACTCCTGCTGGACCTGCAGGAAGAGCGCAGCACCGGGGACGCTCATGAGTTTGGAACGCAGGCGGTTGACGACCTGGTCGGCGGAGACCTTGCGGACGCTGAGCGGCTTGAGAGAGATGAACATGCGGCCGACGTTGTTGCTGCCGCCGCCGGGTCCGGAGCCTCCGGCAAAGGCGATGATGGTATCGACAGCCGGATCGTTCAGGACCATTTGCGCCAGCTTGGTCTGCTTGATCTTCATGGCGTCGAAGCTGATGTCCTGGGATGCGCGGGCGGCGCCTGTCAGCCTTCCGGTGTCCTGCTCCGGGAAGAAGCCTTTGGGTACGATGACGAACAGGTAGATATTGAGCAGGAAGGTACCGATGGTGACCATCAGGATGAGCACCTGGTGGCGGAGGACCCAGCGAAGTCCCACGGCATATTCGTCGGCCATCCAGCGGAAGATGCGTTCGCTGGCTTTGTAGAGGCGTCCGTGGCGCTGCTCGTGGATGGGCCGGAGGAACTGCGAGCACATCATCGGCGTGGTGGTGAGGGAGACGAGCAGCGAGACGGCAATAGCGACGCTGAGGGTGACGGCGAACTCGCGGAAGAGGATGCCGACGACGCCGCCCATCAGCAGCAGAGGCAGAAAGACGGCCACCAGCGAGGTGCTCATGGAGAGAACGGTGAAGCCGATTTCGCGGGAGCCCTGCATTGCGGCGTCCAGCGGTGACATGCCTTTTTCCAGATAGCGGGCGATGTTTTCGATGACGACGATGGCGTCGTCGACGACAAAGCCGGTGGAGATTGTGAGTGCCATCAGGGAAAGGTTGTCCAGCGTGTAGCCGAGCAGATACATGACGCCGAAGGTTCCGACCAGCGAGAGCGGGACGGCGATGGAGGGAATGATGGTGGCCCAGACCTCACGCAGGAAGAGAAAGACGACGATGACGACGAGGGCGACGCTGATGAGGAGGGTTTTCTCGACCTCGGTGACGCTTTCGCGGATCGTGGTGGTGCGGTCAACGCCGACGCTGAGGGTGACGGTGGGGGGAATCTCGGCGCGCAGGCGGGGCAGCTCGCGAAGGACGTTGTCGACCGAATCGATGACGTTAGCTCCGGGCACCTTGAAGACGACAAGAGCGATGGCGGGCAGCAGTGTGGAGCCGGGACCGGTGTTGGTGCCGGCCAGTCCGGCGGATTCGATATTGGAGACCGAGTCGATGACCTGGCCGAGATCGCCGAGGCGGACAGGTGCTCCGGTGGTAGCGTTGTAGCCGACGATGAGCGGCGCATACTCGCGGGCCTTGAAGATCTGGTCGTTGTCGGTGATGAGCCAGCGGTTGTGTTCGTCGTTGAGGTTGCCCTTGGGCCGGTTTGCGTTGGCGTTGCCGAGCGCGGTGCGGATGTCCTCGAGGCCGATACCGAAGGAGCTGAGCTGCATGGGGTTGAGCTCTGCGCGGACGGCGGGACTGGAGCTGCCGCCGACGAAGACCTGGCCGATGCCGCTGATCTGGGAGATCTTCTGGGCAAGAATGGAGTCCGCCATATCGTACATCTGCGGCAGGGGAACGACGGGCGAGGTGAGGCGCAGGATGAGGATGGGCGCGTCGGCTGGATTGGTCTTGCGATAGCTGGGATTCTGGGGCAGGTAAGCGGGCAGCTGACTGCGGGCGGCATTGATGGCGGCCTGGACGTCGCGTGCGGCGGCGTCGATGTTACGGGAGATATCGAACTGGAGGGTGACGGCGGTGGTGCCGAGCGAGCTGGAGGAGGTCATCTGGGTGACGCCGGCGATGCGCCCGAACTGTTTTTCGAGCGGAGCGGCGACGTTGGATGCCATGGTCTCCGGGCTGCCGCCGGGCAGGCCGGCATTGACGGAGATGGTGGGCAGATCGACCTCAGGCAGGGATGCAACGGGCAGCAGAGAGTATGCCACGGAGCCTGCCAGCAGGAGAGCCATGCTGAGCAGAGTGGTAGCGACCGGGCGACGGATGAATGGAGCGGACAGATGCATCGGATTCGTCCCTCAGTCGGCAGAGATAGGTGCAAGGCCGAGGACGGGCTTGCGGCGGCGGTCGCGCCAGTGGGCGAGCCGGTCGAAGTAGAGATAGATGACCGGCGTGGTGTAAAGGGTGAGCAGTTGGGAGACCAGCAGCCCACCGACGATCGTGATGCCGAGAGGGCGGCGCAGCTCGGCGCCGACCCCGTTGCCGAAGGCCAGCGGAACTCCGCCGAGCAGCGCGGCCATGGTGGTCATCATGATGGGACGGAAGCGAAGCAGGCAGGCCTGGAAGATGGCTTCTGTGGCCGGTTTGCCCTCGGTACGCTCGGCGGCGAGTGCGAAGTCGATCATCATGATGGCGTTCTTTTTGACGATGCCGATGAGCAGGATGACGCCGATGAGGGCGATGATGCTGAAGTCGGTGTGAGTGATGAGCAGGGCAAGGATGGCTCCGACGCCGGCCGAGGGCAGCGTGGAGATGATGGTGATGGGGTGGACGTAGCTCTCATAGAGAACGCCGAGGACGATGTAGACGGTGATGAGCGCGGCGAGGATGAGGATAGGCTCATTGGAGATGGAGGCCTGGAAGGCAGCGGCAGTGCCCTGGAATGCGCCGTTGATGCTGGCCGGAAGACCGATCTGCTGCTCGACACGACGGGTGGCGGCGACGGCGTCTCCGAGGGACTTTCCGGGAGCGACGTTGAAGCTGATGACGGTGGCCGGGAACTGGCCCTGATGGCCGATGGCAAGCTGGGCACGGGTCTGCTGCCAGTGGGCGAGGTTGCTGAGCGGAACCTGGGTGCCGTTGGCGGACTTGACGTAGAGATCGTTTAGCACAGCCGGGTCAGTCTGGAACTGGGGGCTAACCTCAAGGACGACGTGGTACTGGTTGAGCTGGGTGAAGATGATGGAGATCTGGCGCTGTCCGAAGGCGTCGTAGAGGGTGTTGTCAATGTCGGCCATGGCGATGCCGAGCCGGGAGGCGGTGTCGCGATCAATGACCAGCTCGGCGCCGAGGCCGCGATCCTGCAGGTCGCTGGCCACATCGCGCAGCTCGGGCTGGCGCTGGAGAGCGGCGACCATGCGGCGCGTGTAGGTGGCCAGTTCGTCGGGGTTCGGGTCCTCGAGCGAATATTGAAATTCGGTACGGCTCACGCGGTCGGCAACGGTGAGGTCCTGGGACGGCTGCAGAAAGAGCTGGATGCCCTGGACGCGATTGACAGCTGGCTGCAGGCGCTGGATGACCTGGGTGGCAGAGATTTTGCGGTCGCTGAGCGGCTTGAGGTTGATCTGCATGCGGCCACTGTTGAGGGTCATATTGGTGCCATCGACCCCGATGAACGAAGAGATGCTTTCGACGGCCGGGTCCTGAAGGACGATTTCAGCAAGCTGCTGCTGGCGGCGGGCCATGTCGGCAAAGGCGATGGACTGGGGCGCTTCGGAGATGCCGAGGATGACGCCTGTGTCCTGCACGGGGAAGAAGCCTTTGGGAACGATGAGAAAGAGCACGATGGTGGCAACCAGCGTGCCGATGGTGACCAGCAGGGTGAGGAACTGGTGCCGCAGGACGACCTTTAGGGTTTTGCCGTACCAGTCAATGACCCACTCGAAGACCCGCTCGGAGGCGCGATAGACGGCGCCCTGCTGCGCGGCTGGCTTGTGGCGCAGGATGCGGGCGCACATCATGGGCGTGAGCGTGAGGGAAACGACGGCGGAGACAAGAATGGTGACGGCGAGGGTGACAGCAAACTCGCGGAAGAGCCGACCGACGACATCGCCCATGAAAAGCAGCGGGATGAGGACTGCGATCAGGGAGACGGTGAGAGAGACAATGGTGAAGCCGATCTGCTCGCTGCCCTTGAGCGCGGCGCGCATGGGGCTGTCGCCTTCCTCGAGGAAGCGTGAGATGTTCTCGATCATCACGATGGCGTCATCGACGACGAAGCCGGTGGAGATGGTGAGAGCCATCAGCGTGAGGTTGTTCAGGCTGTAGCCAAGCAGATACATGACGCCGAAGGTGCCGATGAGCGAAAGCGGAACGGCAACCGAGGGAATGATCGTGGCAGAAAGATTGCGCAGGAACAGGAAGATGACCATGACCACCAGCGCGATGGTGAGCATGAGCGAGAACTGGACATCGGCAACCGAGGCGCGGATGACATTGGTGCGGTCGGTGAGGATGCGGATGTGGATGGAGGCCGGCATGCTGAGCTGCAACTGGGGTAGCAGGGTCTTGATGCGGTCGACGACGGCAATGATGTTGGCCCCGGGCTGTCGCTGGATGTTGAGGATGACGGCCGGATGGCTGCCGACGCCGGGCAGACCCATCCAGGCAGCCTGCTGGGCATTTTCCGCGGCATCGACGACGGTGGCGACGTCGGAGGTGCGGACGGGTGCGCCGTTGCGGTAAGCGATGATGACGGGCTTGTAGTCCCCGCTGGACAGGAGCTGGTCATTGGCGCCGATGGTGAAGGACTGGCGGGTGCCGTTGAGCGTGCCTTTGGCCTGATCGACATTGGCGTTGGCCAGGGCAGTACGGAGATCCTCGAGGCTGAGGTTGTAGGCGGCAAGCTGGGCGGGATTGGCCTGGACGCGGACGGAGGGCTTCTGGCCACCGGCGATGGAGACCAGACCGACGCCGGAGACCTGGGAGATCTTCTGCGCGAGGTTGGTATCGGCAGCATCCTCGACCTGGTCGAGCGGCAGCGAATCGGAGGTGAGCGCCAGGGTCATGACGGGCGCGTCGGCTGGGTTGACCTTGCTGTAGATGGGCGGGTTGGGCAGGTCGGTGGGCAGGAAGTTGGTGGCGGCGTTGATGGCGGCCTGAACCTCCTGCTCGGCGACGTCAATGTTCTCGGAGAGATCGAATTCGAGGGTAATGATGGAGCCGCCGCCGGAGCTGACGGAGGACATCTGCTTCAGGCCGGGCATCTGCCCGAACTGGCGCTCGAGCGGGGCGGTGACCGAGGAACTCATGACGGCAGGGCCGGCACCGGGATAGAAGGTCTGGACCTCGATGATGGGATAATCCACCTCCGGGAGGGCCGAGACGGGAAGCTGCTTATAACCCACCGCGCCGGCAAGCACAATCGCGGCCATCAGCAGCGAGGTGGCAACCGGGCGGATGATGAATGGGCGCGATGGATTCACGGATGCATCCTCTTGTTCTGGTCGGCATGGCCGGTGCGTGCGCCATGCCCATGCGCTGCCAGCCCGTGCCCGGTCTGGGTGCTGTGCTCGAGGCCCTGCGCGACGGGGCTGAGGTTGGGATTGCCCTCAGCGGAGATGGTCTGCTGGGCAGCGTGGGGGCTGCTGAGATCGACCAGCGAGCCAGCGCGGAGGCGGTCGGCTCCATCGATGACGACCGGCTCGCCCGGTGCAACGCCGCTGTCCAGAATGGTGGACTGGCCCTCGGCGAGCGCCACCTTGACCGGGGTCATGCGGGCGCGGTTGGTGCCGGTGGCCGGATCATGCTGGATGGTCCAGACGAAGGCTCCCTGATTGCCGGTCTGGATGGCGGCCGAAGGCACGACCAGAGCCGCTGGGCGCTGCTCGAGAATAAGGTGAATATTGACGAACTGGTTGGGAAATAACTGCTCGCTGGCGTTGGCGAAGACGGCTTTGAGGCGGTCGGTGCCGGTGGTGGTATCGATCTGGTTGTCGGCGGTCAGCAGTTTGCCACTGGTCAGGAGGGTGGTGTCGCTGCGGTCATAGGCGTCGGCGATGAGGGTGCGATGGTCGCGCAAAAGGCTGAAGACCTGAGGCAGCTGATTCTCCGGCAGGGTGAAGTAGACGGCGATGGGCTGCATCTGGTTGATGATGACGAGATTGGTGGTGTTGGCCGTGATGATGTTGCCTGGATCGACCAGGCGGAGGCCGATCTTGCCGGTGATGGGCGACTGGACGGTGCACCAGTTCAACTGAAGCTGGGCGTTTTCGACGGCGGCCTTGTCGGAGGCGATGGCGCCCTCATACTGGCCCTGCGTGGCAAGCTCAAGATCGAGCTGCTCCTTGGAGACGACACCGGCCTCATAGAGCGCCTTGTAACGTCGGTACTCGGCCTGAGCATCCTTGAGCAGAGCCTGGTCATGGATGAGCGTTCCTTTGGCCTGGTCCAGCGCTGCCTTGTAGGGAAGCGGATCGACGAGGAGGATGGTCTGCCCTTCGTGGACGGTCTGGCCTTCGGTGAAATTGACGCGGTTCAGCTGGCCGCTGACGCGAGCCTTGACCGTGACGCTGTAGTAGGGCGTCACGGTGCCAAGAGCCGAGAGATAGATGGGCATGGGCTTCTGCACGACCGGAGTGACCTGCACGGGCACCGGTCGGCTGAGCAGCGCATCGGCCTGCCGGGCCATCTGCTGGGCGGCCAGCTTGCGGTTTTGATAAACGCGCCAGACACCGGCGGCAACCAGCGCCAGAAGAAGGATGTAAACAATGGGGCGCATCCAGCCGGATTTCCGGGGGGCGTCCTGATCTTGCGAGGTCATCATCGGCTCAGACACGGCGAGTGATCCATTTCTTGCGAGATTTGTGGGTACAACATCGAAAACACGGGGCCGATACGGCACCGGAAGGAAAGCAGCAACAAGGAGTTTGCCGACAGACGGTCGGGCATCTCCCCTGGGAATGCAGGTCCGGGACTGGACCTGGAAATCAGGCTACAGCGTTGCCGACTGCGGCGGTGCCAGATTGCTGCGGCACCTGCAGACAGGCGGGAACAGGTTCCAGCGTTACGCCTTACCCTATGGACGGTCAAGGGGCGGAAATTGTTTCTTACCGGAAGCCGTGAATGGGCCGGGCGTCCATGCCAGCCGGACCGCATCGATACACTGTTC
>JAKBAG010000148.1 GCA_021809235.1 Acidobacteriota bacterium | reverse complement strand
GATATTTTGAAAGAGTCGCTCTCAACGACAGGCATTCCTCAGTAGCTCAATGGCAGAGCATTCGGCTGTTAACCGAAGGGTTGTAGGTTCGAGTCCTACCTGAGGAGCCAATCTTCTTTAGAATCAATAAAATAGAAGCAGCGTCATTTCGATGCCCATCGAACTTCGCCAAATTTCGCCAAACTTCGCCAAATTGTTCCAATTCGCACGTGCAGCATTCTCATTGAATCCGGCGCAAAGTACTTTCCTTTCTTTGACCGGTACTCACAATCGGCAGATTGTCCTAGTCTCAACTTGGGATTTTGCCCGAAGGGTTGTAGGAGCGTAACGACATTGCAGGCGGGAAAGGGAATTGACATCTCTGGGGTAGGCGAGACATAGCGGCCATTTGTCTCCGATGCGCAGAGCCAAAAGCGCCGAACGCTTGGTATCTGCAGCTAGCCAGCGTATGCCGGACCCCTTCTGCGAAGCCGACTTATCATTCCCGATCCTTCGGCAAATCTCACCATGGGCGACAATAGGTCCAGGTGCATGGGCGAGCCACATCCGAGGCCCACTACCTATTCCACTCTCCCCGGCAAAGCAACGGGCCTGAACGAGTGGCTTCCCCATCTGAAGGCAACGTCAACAATCTACAATAAATTACATAATTGTGCACGACTGCACGACTTCCTGCCCCATTCCTCCCTGTAATCAATATCGTGGCATGATGAGTGTTCTGAATGGCAGAGGAATCCAAGTATCTATTGGAGCAGCTTCGCCACTTGCGAGAAGGAGAACCCAAATGGAAGTCGGCGCAGTTGTTTTTGATGCCTATGGGACGCTGTTCGATATCGATGCCCTTGCGCCGCAGTGCGAATCTCTCTGGCCGGGAAAGGGAAAAGCCTTCGTAGATCTTTGGCGCGCAAAGCAGCTCCAGTACTCCTGGCTTCGCAGCCTGATGGCCAGCTACGTGGATTTCGATGTGATCACGGCCGAGGCAATGGTTGGAGCATGCAAGGTTCTTGATCTTCCATGCGACGTCTCACACATTCGAAGCTTCCTTAAGATCATTCGCACCCTGCAGGCCTTCCCTGAGGTTCCTGCTCTGTTGAAGGCCCTCGGCGGACGTAAGCGCGTCATCCTCTCCAACGGTTCACCCGCAATGCTGGAGGCGACAGTAGGGAACAATGGGTTGTCGGGCGAGATCGACTTGATCCTAAGCGCCGATACGGTGCAGGTCTACAAGCCCGATCCGCGAGTCTATCAACTGGTGGTAGACAAGTTGGCAATCGAGAAAGAGCGGATTGCTTTTGTCAGTTCGAACGGCTGGGACGCTTGCGGAGCAAAGCGTTTTGGTTTCTGGGTCTCTTGGGTGAATCGAATGCGCAGCCCCTTGGACGAGCTCGGAGTTGTTCCCGACCAGATTCTGTCGAGTCTTGCCGAGCTGCCGGGATATCTTTAAGCCGTAAGGCAACGCGGCCAGATAGCACGACAGCTTTCCAACCGCGAATTCCGTCGCATCATGGAAGCGGCTGATCTTCCCAAAGACAATCGTCCCGTTTTTGCTGAGGAGGAAGGACAGATGGGCCGTTTCATTGGGAGCGTCCCAGCGTAGTCCGTAGGGTTGGTGACCTTCCTAGCTGCAAAGGCGCCGGTGTGAATGACAAAATCGTGCCCATGCATCACCATGTCCCACCAGGATTCGCTAGGGCGGCCCAGGTCTTCAGGCCACCCCACTCGAGCTTTTCCTTTAGTCTAGAGCGCGTCCAACTGCGTGAGAACCTCTGCCGGTTCCATCCGTAGCGTGTAATCGGCCTTGGCAAAGCCATACGCAATCACGCCGTTCTTCCGGACGATGTAGGTAGCTGGAAGGGGCAGCTTGAAGGTTTCGTCGCCGTTGTACACGGGAATATCAATGCCAAACTGCTTGTACAACGGACGCAGGCTCTCAGGCAGTTCAAAGACCAGACCCATCTTCTCCGATACCTTGTTGCCCACGTCACTAAGAATGTCGAAGTCCGCTCCATTCTTGCTGCCTGTCTCCGCCACCTTCTCCGGCATCTCCGGAGCCAAACCCACCAGCTGCGCGCCTCGTGCCTTGATCTCCGGGAGCACATCGATCAGCGCCTTCATCTCCAGGTTGCAGTACGGGCACCACCCTCCACGATAGATGCTCAAGACAAGAGGGCCCTGCTCCAAATACGAGTAAATTCTCTTCTTTTCTCCGCGCTGATTGGGCAGCTCAAAATCCGGCAGTTTGTCTCCCGCGCCCAGTGCCCGATTCTCGATCCCGGACGCCAGCAGCGCCTCGGTCGCCGCATTCATGGTGGCTACGACCTCCGCTGGCGCATTGCCCAGGAACTGCGCCTTGAAGGACTGAATATCTTCACTTAACGTTGGCATGTCGTCTTCTCCACTCATACGAGTCTTACAACTCTCTAATCCTCTCACATAATTGAATGTTCGTTCAAATATGAGATTGATTCGGTTATGATGAAAGAACAAATTTGCCCATGGCGCGTACGGCTACATACAAACGGGAAGAAGTCGTCGAGAAAGCAATGAAGGCTTTCTGGGAGCACGGCTATGAAGCCACGGGGATGGCTGAAATCATCCGCATCACGGGTCTAAATCCCGGCAGCATCTACGCAGCCTTCCAATCAAAGCAAGATCTCTTTCTCGCCGCTCTCGATCTCTATGGCGATTTCAATCGGGCCGCAGTCGAACGCCAGCTTGCCAAGCACAGCAATCCCCTCGAAGCGATTCGCGACTTCTTCCGTCAGCTCGCGGCCACCGTGGCAGGGCCGTCCGGGAAGCGCAGTTGTTTTCTCGTCAACTCGGCTCTCGAGGTCGCTCGTCATGATAAGGCTGCGCGAAAACTCATTTGTGCCAATTTCCAAAGCATCGAAGCAAGCTTTCGGAGCACGCTTGAAAGAGCCCAAGCCGAGGGCGATCTCGCCCCTGGCAAAGATCCTCGCGCTCTTGCTGCCACGCTGATGGTCTTCATTTGGGGGTTGCGCGTTCTGGGCACCACAAGCCCAACCCCGGCACAAACCGAGCCTATCGTCGCCCAGGTTCTTGAGCTGCTGAAGTGAAACACGCCCTGGAAGCAAGTCTCGTTGCCGCCATCGGCACGGCCAAGGAACAACTGAGAAGAGGAACTGCCATGTCTCGCATTGCATCTGTATTCGCCGCATTGATCTCTGTCTTCGTCTTTGCAATGCCTGTGCCCGCGCAGCCCAGCCCGGCACAAAAGGCCGATGCCCAAGGAATCTTTCTGGGCTACCAAGGCGAATGGCAGCACGTTACCTATGAGCTTCTTGCCCTCGCGGAAGCTACACCGGCAGACAAGTTCGCCTGGCGCCCTGCCCCCGGCATCCGCTCCACGAGCGAAGTCTGCATGCACATCGCGATCACAAACTTCTGGCTGCTTTCGACCATTGGTCATCCCATGCCTCCTGATCTCAAGCAAGACTCAGAAAAGACCGTGACCTCTAAGCCTGAGGTGATCGCCTGGCTCAAGCGTTCTCTGGAGGCTGTCCGCACAGCCCGTCTCAAAGAGTCCCCGGAGAACCTCGCCAACAAGGTCCACGTTGCCGGGCG
Organism: Acidobacteriota bacterium; assembly: GCA_021809235.1. Taxonomy (GTDB): domain Bacteria; phylum Acidobacteriota; class Terriglobia; order Terriglobales; family Acidobacteriaceae; genus Acidicapsa. The sequence continues at coordinate 4,083 of JAKBAG010000148.1, read as the reverse complement.
CGATACGACTGTCGACGCCATTTACCTGCGCATGCTCGTCCACTCCAATGAGCACCTAGGCCAACTCATCGCCTATGCGCGCACGACCGGAGTGGTTCCACCGTGGTCAGCAAGATAGGCGCCTCTTAACAAACACTGCTCGACACCTGGCATGATCGAGAATCGGAACGAATAGGCATCCCGTTCTGGATGAGACCAGAGTTGCCAAGTCGCTCAACGATGCAAATCCGCACGAAAGTCGCCAACGCTTCATGATGATTGGGTCCGGCACGCTACCGTAAAACGCGCCACGCGCTCTCTTTGTTACGGAATGGACGCGCGGCTGCGCCACAAGACCGCGTCGGCGACTCTATGGCAACAACTTGGATGACGAATCCGACCCTGGGGCGATGGTGGTCTGCACGGTGAGCGCTTTGAAACCATCCGCCAGGCCAAGGATGCAGTGCTTGATTGGCTGCTCTGGTATCACCGAAAGCGTATGCACTCAACGTTGAACTACGCCAGTCCAGTCGAGTTCGAACACGGCTGGAAGGATGCTCTGATCGAAGCTGGGCATAAGATCCTGATGCGACCGAAGCAGGCGGTGCAAATGCGGAAATCGATAAAGCCGATTCCCACATTTACACCACCACGACGACTACGACGTAGGAATATCTCCCTATACCAGCACGCTAAGTGATACGCATCCTGAGGGCAAGGTCAAATCCCTCAACCTCAAGCTGGCTCAGTTTCTTTGTTTTGGGTCAGTAGCTTCAGGGGGCTTGGTAGGCGAGACAGGGATCGAACCTGTAACCTACGGCTTAGAAGGCCGTTGCTCTATCCGATTGAGCTACTCGCCCGTACGCGTCTCTTCTGACATTGTAACGGGAATCGCCCTGCACAGCTCTGTTACATGTTCCTGGCACAAGACATCGGTCGCAATCAGCATTGCCGCTTCCAGCGCGGCATGCGCTGCGAATTCGCTTGCACCGCATCCGGCTAGGTAAACTGTGACACCGAAGCCGGAGTCCTGGAATGCATATGCCTCGCGCACAACCAGCTCTACCCGCGCATTTCGGCAGACTTGAGAGCGCAGACGGTGAACCGTGTTTCGCGCCCACTCCTCCACTTCGGCAAACTGCTTCCATTCGGCCAGATGCAGCGGCAACAAGTCCAGATAGCAGGCGGCAACGCAGGTAGAATTCTCTGGTTCCGAGTCGAATTCCAACGGGTCAGCCGGACCCTCCATCCACATGTCACACTTCGTGGTTAGCAGGTAAGAACAGTGCTGGAGCATCGCGTGCAGCATTGTTCCAAGCGGCGGAAACGCACACACCTCCGGCAGTCGCTGCACTGCATCCGGATTGCACTGTAGATCGACCCAACCTGGCCAGTCCCGATCAATGACCGGGGCATCGCTGCCAATTTCCACGCTCCAATCAGTTTCCATGCTCAGACCCCAATCGAAGGTGCTCCTTGGCGTCCATTCCAGAGGCAGCAAGCACAAAGCGCATCGATGTGATTTCCGCCCAATGGCGACAAAACAGTTTGGGCGCCGGGGATGTTCGCGCTGCCAGAAAAGCGCAGTGTCCTCCATGGCGCGACTCCACCAGCCGAACCGCAGGGTTCGCCAGCAGAGTTTCCCGGGTCAGGTGGTGCATGCGAATGAACGGATCATCCAGCGCATGCAAAATCAGCGTGGGGATGCTGAGTGCATCGGCCTGACGCGCGCTCGATGCGCGGTGGTAATAGTCATCCGCACCGGAAAATCCACTGTGCGGCGCAACAATCTCCTCATCGAAGTCGCGAATGGAGCGGATGGCTGGAAGATCGCGGACGCGGTACCTCTCTGGAAACAGCTCAGCCTTGCGCTCATATCGGCGCATCAGCCGACGGAGAAAATGTTGCTCGTAGATGCGATTCGAGGGCTGATGCAGTGCGTCGGCACTCTCCGCCAGATCTGTCACCGGGCTGACCGTTGCCACTGCCGTAAGCCAGCGAGGGACATCCACACCCAGTACTCCTGCCATGCGCAGAACCAGATTTCCGCCCATCGAATATCCGATCATAGCTACCCGCTCCAGCGCATGCTTCTGCTGGAAATGCAAGGCAACTGCGGTAACATCCGCAGATCGACCGGAGTGATACAGTGTGGGGGTCCATGCTTCCGTTCCGCCGCAGTTGCGCATGTTCATGCGAATCACGTTGCACCCGGCACGCAGTGCCAGCTCTGTAAGGCCGAGAATATATCCGGAGTTGGAGGATCCCTCCAGCCCATGCAGCAGCAGTAGGGTAAGACGATGGTTCTCCACAGCGCCTGTCTGTTTGCTTCGCAGCCAGTGGCAGTGGCACAGCACTCGGCTACCATCCACCGGATCCACCAGTACCGCCTCAGCCTCTCCAACAGCAGCCTTAGGACGCGGCCAGAAGTTGCCCACGAGCGTCTGCGCGTGCCCGCCACGCAGGTATCGTATCGGAGTGTATGGGATAAGCCATTCCGAATCTGGAGGCAGCGCAGGTTTGCCAGGATTCATGGGGAGAGTGCGATATGTGGGGCGGCTAGTGGGGATCGAACCCACGACATCCTGAGCCACAGTCAGGCGTTCTGCCGCTGAACTATAGCCGCCATCATCGCTTCACTGATTGTACCATTGGCTGCGCTTGCAGACCCGTTCAAGCTGAACCGGATTGCCCCGTGATGCATGCTTGGTTCTGTTGGGCGCGTGTCTGTGGAATATGCCCATGAGGGATGTGTAGCCGGAGTAGGTTGCGCTGTGGATACTGGTATGCGCAGGCGTTCAAGGTACAATCAAAGAGTGGCTGGTAGTTGCGGCCGCATCCTGCCTGTCGGGGCGTAGCGCAGTCTGGTAGCGCATCTGCTTTGGGAGCAGAGGGTCGGGGGTTCGAATCCCTCCGCCCCGACCAAAAAACAAAAAAATTGAAGCGATTGCTGCTGCCATCGTTGTTGCCAGACGGCTGACAATTCTCTGCTTATGCCAGAGATTGCCTTGGAGGCTTCGAAGCTCTCTAGTCAGTATGGAGTGACCGGTTACTCTCCGCTTGCGGCTCTGATCTGTGTTGCCTTGCGGCTCACAGACTAACCCACGCACCGCGCAGGGAACCGGTCACTCCATACTGACTAATATGTGATATTTGCGATGATCGTATCCGAATAGCTGCCAGGTCGTGGAAACTGGCCAGCCGGAATCTGTCCGTAAACCGTTAAGGACTGCTTGCTCCCGGCACCGGCTCCAGAGACCCAGTTGGTGGCAGCCGTATTGCCCCAGTTCCGCGTATGGCCTGAATCGGAGTAGAGCCCATATTTGAGCAGGCTACCAGCGGGTCCGGTCATCGCGCGTTTTGTGACCGTGGCTCCGGAGCTTTTTCCCTGATTCAACCCCACGGTATAGCTTGTCTGGTTCGTACAGGTAACATCGATGCTGGTTGTCGCATTATTGACAACTCCGGTGTAACTTCCAAAAACAAGTGGAGATGCGGAAAGGATGCAGTGAGCCAGCATCGAGGCTTTCACGGCAAAGCTTGCATTGACAGTTTTGAAGCCGGCGCCTTCCACCGATGCCGTGATCGTATCGCTATAGGTGCCCACATTGGAATATTCATTTGCCGGGATCTCGGCATAAATATTGATCTTTTGTGCCGATCCGGTTCCCGTCCTTGTCACCCAGTTGGTGCCTGTGCTGTCTCCCCAGTTGATGGTTCTTGCCGCATCGGTATAGAGCCCGTAACCGAGTACATTACTGCCACTTTTCATGCTGCGATTGGTCACAGTTGCCCCTGTACCCAACCCCTGGTTCAGTGCAATGGCGTAACTGACGTTCTTGGAGCACGTTACCGTCACGGTCCCCACCACTTTCCGGATGGTTGTGGAGTAGTTTCCAAAGTTCACCCCTGTGGCTTTAATTGTGCAGTTTGCGCCATAGGCAAAGCTTCCGGTCATGAGGATCAGAAGCATCAGCATCCATCGAAAGTGTTGTCGGGTCATTGCATGTCTCCCATGCATGTCACAGGGCCAATCGCTGGAATCTGCCCCGGACTGGGCTTGAAATGAAAGCTCGCTGTGCATCGTCCACCCTTGTCCAGTTC
>JAKBAG010000147.1 GCA_021809235.1 Acidobacteriota bacterium | reverse complement strand
TCTGCTGGCCGCTCGCCGGATTCGTCGTCCCAACCGGATTAAGCAGGCACGGATACGAACTGGTGATGCTGCAACAGACAACATCGCTTCTACGAGTCGTCTTCCTGCTGGTTCTCGTTGCTTTCAGCCAGTTTCTCTCGATTGGCTGGCGTGACAGAGAGCTGCAGATCGCGTCAGGGCTTGGATTTTATTCTATCCTTTCTTTAATCGTATGGGTTCTCCACACCCATCAGGCGGTTGGACCGCAATACCACTGGCTCGACCTGGTCACCTCCTTTGGTTACCTTGGTACATTGACCTATTGGGTGGTCAGTTTTGCGCAAAAAGAGCCCGAAGTCCGAAAAATCAGCCCACAAATGATGCGTTTTCTGGTATCAATAGGAGGATCACTTCAGGCGGATCGACTTGCGCTTGAAACTGCTGTCAAGAAGAAACCGGGCAAATACACTCATCGTTAGGGGATTTGGTAATGTTGCTGCCGTTACTTCAGGTTATCTTCCTCGGTGCCTTGCTGCTTTACCTCGCCAAGTGGCGGGGCAGCATGCGCCGCCGCAATATCAAGAGCTGGGATCAGCTTCTTTGCCAGCTTCGCACGGATTGGAGCGCTCACACCGTGGCAGATCATCTGCTCTGGAATGAGGGCCTTACCGCCACACACCATGACATCTGGGACAAGGTGAACGGGCCTTTCGGTCTGTGGGTCATGCACCAGAATGCACGGGTCCTGCTGGAAATGGCGGATTACGCAGCGAAACATGCCTCCCCGGACAATCCTGTTGATCCATTGCTTCTTGAGTCGATCCGTACGGATGCGATGCAGATTCGCCTATGTGTTCTGATGGCCATCGCGCAGTACGCGGTCAGCTCTGCCACTGCCGGAGTTCGCGTCAACGCCTGGCGCGCTGCAGAAACTTACGTCCTGATGGCTGCCCGACTTACCCGGATCATGCAGGAGCATGCCGCTCTGCAGTTGCCCAGCTTTGTAGCTGCCATGTGATCCGCATCTTCCACGGAACAACAAGCAAACGCCCCAGCCTTGGCTGGGGCGTTTGCTTGTTGTCATGAATTCTGTTTGACCTGCCCCGTTTTCTCAGCCAACCATAACCGGAGTTTCTCGGTTTAGGTGTGTGGGCGAGTATATCTCGCCGTCGTAGTCGGGGCTGTGGAGATGTGGGAAGTGAGGTGGTCCCGTTTGTTTGGACAGTTTTTCCATTTTCCTTAAGTGGTAGTTCTTGCTCTTGTTTTTGCTTTTAGGCTGCCAGGGGTTCTGGCAGGCGGTTGAAGTATACCTGATCGGGCGTTTGCGCTTTCAGGCTGGAGTGTGGTCTGGCGGTGTTGTAAAAGTCGAGGTAGCGTCCGATGGATTGGCGGGCCTCTGCGACCGATGTGCAGGCGCGCAGGTAGACCTCTTCGTACTTGACCGAGCGCCAGAGGCGTTCGACGAAGACAGTGTCACGCCAGCGGCCCTTGCCGTCCATGCTGATGGCGATGCCATTTTCCTTGAGCCGCGCGGTGAAAGCCTCGCTGGTGAACTGCGATCCCTGATCGGTATTGAATATCTCCGGTTTTTCATTCATGGAAAGGGCTTCTTCCAGTGCTTCGATGCAGAAGGAAGTTTCCATGGTGATCGACAGCTTCCAGGCCAGCACGCGCCGCCTGAACCAGTCGACGACTGCGGCCAGATAGACAAAGCCGCGTGCTATGGGGATGTAGCTGATGTCCATCGCCCACGCCTGGTTGGGCCGGGTGATGGCCAGGCCGCGCAGCAGGTAGGGATACATCCTGTGTCCTGTCGCGGGTTTGGACGTGTTGGGCCGACGATAGATGGCTTCGATCGCCATCTTCGTAAGCGTCCGGGTCTCGCCGTATGGACATGCGCGCTTGCGTGTCCGACGATCTCCTTGTGAGCGATGCGATAGTAGGTGCGACGGTAGGCGGCCGAACGCGGCGGATTCAACGCACGGCGGAGGCGAAACGGCGGATCGTTGAAGCGACGCTGGTACCGGGTGCATCGATTGCCCGTGTGGCACGTGAGAACGGAGTCAACGCGAACCAGGTATTCCAGTGGCGCTATGAGCACCGCAAGGGTATTGGCTGGGCCGCTGGCCAGCCGCGTGCCGAGCTTTTGCCGGTGACAGTGACCGCCGAGCCGGACAGCGTGATGGCGCCTGAAGTTGCACCAGTCGCAGTTCCATCTGGTTCGATCCACATCGAGCTACCGGGCCGCGCATTGATAAGCGTGGAGAGTGGAGTCGATCCGGCGCTTGTTCGTGCCGTCCTGGGGAGCCTATTGCGATGATCGAACTGAAGACAGGCACGCGCATTTGGATCGCGGCCGGATTCACCGATCTCCGGCGCGGCTTTCAAGGGCTCAGTACTCTTGTGCAGACGGTGCTGGAGCAGCAGCCCTATTCGGGCCATGTCTTTGTCTTCCGTGGCAGGCGAGGTGACCTCATAAAATTGTTGTGGTTCGATGGAGACGGGCTGTGCCTTTTCCAGAAGCGATTAGAACGCGGTCGCTTCGTATGGCCGCAGGCAACCAGCGGAACCGTGGCGCTGACGCGTGCACAGTTGTCGATGCTATTGGAGGGCATTGACTGGCGCCAGCCGCAGAGAACATGGGAACCACAGTTGGCAGGATAACTCACGCATTTTTGATCTGTAACTCCGCACCATCTGTGGCATACTCACTGCGATGGCTTCTCCCCTCGCTGCTTCTGCTGATCTGAGTACTCTGGACCGCGCAGCTTTGGAAGCGCTGGTGGCAGCACAGCAGAAGGAGATTCTCACCAGGGACGAAGCGCTTACCGCCCAGCAGGAGAAGCTTCTCAGCCGCGACAACGAGATCGAACACCTGAAGCTGGTCATCGCCAAGCTGCGGCGGATGATCTTCGGCACAAGGAGTGAGAAGGTCAGCCGCGAGATCGAGCAGCTGGAACTGAAGCTCGAAGAACTGGAGACGCAGCGGGCCGAGCGCGTCACAGCATCCACAGAGACAAGCGCTCCCGCGAAGGCCAGGCCGGTACGTCGTCCACTGCCGGAGCACCTGCCACGTGAGGTGCACACGCATCTTCCCGGCGAAGATGCATGCCCGGACTGCGGCGGCCAGTTGCGCAAGCTGGGCGAAGATGTCTCGGAGATTCTGGAGCGTGTGCCTGCCACCTACAAGGTCATTCGTCATGTGCGGGTGAAGATGGCCTGCACCAAGTGCGACGTCATTGTTGAATCGCCGGCACCGTCACGACCCATCGAACGCGGACTTGCCGGACCGAACCTGCTGGCGCATGTGCTGGTCTCGAAGTATGCCGATCATCTTCCCTTGTATCGCCAGTCGGAGATCTTCGCCCGCGAGGGCATCGAGCTGGATCGCTCCACACTGGCCGATTGGGTGGGTGCTGCCAGCCATTTGCTGGCTCCTCTGATCGATCAGATTCGTAAGCATGTTCTGGCGGCCAACAAGATACACGCCGATGACACGCCGGTGCCGGTTCTGGCGCCGGGGATGGGCAAGACCAGGACGGCAAGGCTGTGGACGTATGTACGCGATGACCGCCCGGCTGGCCAACCAGTGCCCCCGGCGGTTTGGTTTGCTTACACGGCGGATCGTAAGGGTGAGCATCCCCGACAGCATCTGAGCAGCTTTACCGGCATTCTGCAGGCCGACGGCTACGCTGGCTTTCACCATTTATATAAGGGCGGCAGGATCATCGAAGCGGCATGTTGGGCTCACGTTCGGCGCAAGTTCTACGACATCCAGGTAGCTACCGGCTCGACGATCTCAGCCGAAGCTGTCCAGCGCATCGGCGCACTCTATGACATCGAACGCGAGATCCGCGGCAAGCCTGCCGATCTGCGATGCCAGATCCGCCAGGCACGAGCCCGACCGCTCCTTGAAGAACTCCACAACTGGTTGAACACAACCCTCACGAAACTCTCACGCAAGTCTGATACGGCTGCGGCGATTCGCTATGCGCTGTCGCGCTGGTGTGCGCTCACACGCTATCTCGACGATGGCCGGATCGAGATCGATAATTCCACCGCCGAGAGGGCTCTGCGCACCGTAGCTCTGGGCAGGAAGAATTTCTTGTTCTGCGGATCCGACGTCGGCGGAGAACGCGCAGCCGCCATCTATTCCCTGCTGGGAACGGCCAAGCTCAACGGGCTTGATCCGGATCTCTATCTCCGCCGCGTGCTCGAAAAGATCGCCGACTACCCCATCAACGGCATCCACCAGTTGTTGCCATGGAATATCGCCACGCCTCAGAACGATGTTGCTTGATCTCAAGTGTCCACTTCGCAAATTAAGTGGACATTTCCTAAGGCCTTTCCGTTCGGCACGCAGGGTCGACCTGCGTTCTCCAATCTGTGGAATCTTGATGTGGACTGTCAAACGTCGAACGCCCAAGGAATTCCATCAAAGTCGATTGCCGTCGGGCAACTCCAACTGTGTAGAGAGAGCTATCTGATGTGCTGTTTCGATTGAGTTCAACAACCACCGAATAGCGCGGCCAATCCTTATCGGAGTAAACTCGATACCGAGATCCTCCCTGTGCATCTTCAGATGTTCCGAACGCGATGATTCTGAGAGGTTCGGTCTCAGCGGACAAGTCCCGGGTGACGTATGTCTCGAGCCCACCAAATGCAGGATCGTGAACCGGTTTTTCTGTCCGCGCTGCAGTGCACACCAATTGTGCCTCGGCTACTGAAGGCTGAACACGCCGTAGCTTGGGCAGCCCCGCGGCTGCACGCATTGCATCAAGCTTTGCAGCAACCCGGTCCTCTGCTTGAAGTCTTAACTTGGTTGTCCATGGTTGCCCAGCCGGAGCAGGACTTTGTCCGGCAGCCGACAGCAAAATCGCCCAAATCGCAATCGTTCCGATGAACTGTCGGGTCATGCCAGCCATTTTAGCTCCGTCTGCTTTTGGCAACTTGTTTTGGCCCATTTCGGCGGTTTAATGTGGCCCACCCTTGGAACATTGAGTTTAAGAGGGTATTGTTCGGTTCTGCTGGAGCGTAGCCCGAAGGGCGAAGCGGAAGCAGAACCGAACGGCGACGCCTCCAGGGACTACACTTTGCGCTTCTTCCCGAGCGTTCTGCGGAAGCGGTACGATTCGGTGCCGGTCTCGATGATGTGGGCCTGATCCGTTAATCGGTCGAGAACGGCCTTGCACAACCTTGCATTGGTGAACACCTGTGGCCACTCGGAGAACGGCAGGTTAGTCGTCACGATTACAGCGGCCTTTTCAGCTCGTTCTGCGATGACCTGGAAGAGCAACTCGGCGGCCACCTCGGCCAGCGGGACATAGCCCAGCTCATCGATCACGATCAGTTCTACGCTGGCCCACCGTTTCAGCATGCGCGTGAGACTCTGGTCGCGCTGGGCTTCGACGAGCTGGTTGACCAGTGCCGCCGCGGTGGTGAAGCGAACGCGTTTGCGTTGGCGGCACGCGGCGATGGCCAGCCCGGTAGCCAGATGGGTCTTTCCAGTGCCGGGTTCGCCGACCAGAAGTACGGGCTCAGCGCGATCGAGATAGCCGCCCTCGGCCAGGGTGCGGATGCGCGAGGCCGGGATGTGCGGCGACTGCGCGAAGTCGAACTCCTCCAGGGTTTTCATCCGCGGCAGATGCGCGTCCTTAAGGCGTAACTCGATCGAGCGTCGTTCGCGGTCCTCAACCTCACCCTGAAGCAGCGCTTCCAGATAGTGAAGGTGGGAGTGGTTCTGTCTGCCGGCTTCTTCAGCCAGCGATGCGAACTGTGTTCCGATGGAGGCCAGACGCAAGGACTTGCAGTGCTGGGCGATGCTGGCGGTTTCCATGCTCATGGCTGCACCTCGTTGACTGTCAGCAACTGGTTGTACTCGGTCATGGTGGGCAACGGCCGTTCGTACGCGGCGAGTGCGCCGATCTCGACCGTCAGATGGGCGGTATGTTGCAGTTGATCGGACATCAACAGATGACGTATCGCGGCCACATCCGTGCAGCTTAACTCAAGCGCCGCGACGACACAGGCTTCGAGCTTCGTGTAGCCGAACTCGCGCCCCATGCGGATCACCTCCACCATGGACCGTGCTCCGGCCTGGCGTCCGTGTCTGCCCGTCATCTGATCCCAGAGCCGGTCATAGCTCTCCGGCCATCGTCCCTGCGCACGCCACAGGGCCAGGGGCTTGGATCCGCGCAGTGCGCCAGGCTTCTGTTCCAGCACGTCGAGATAATGTTCCAGGTCGAGGATCTGTCGCCCGCGATCATAGCTGCGCTCATGCTCGGCAACGCGCACTCCGCCCTGCCGGAACTCGACCATGCTGGAGTAGACGCGAGCCTCGACAACGGAGCCCGGCTTCAGCGGCACGGAGTAGAAGTTGGTGCGCACCTTCGCGCAGCCTGCCTGATCGACACGCGGGAAGCTCACTTCGGCCAGGTCGAAGTCTTCGGCGGGAAGCGGCAACAGATGCTCCTTTTCGATGAGCAGCAACGCGCCAACACTCTGGGTACGCCCCGCGATCATGCGGTTCTCATCCCGACGGCAATCTGCGAACAGCCTGGCGTTCAGATCCGCAAGATCCCTGGCCGCCGGCACGGGGACCCAGTGGTTGCGGCGGAAGTAGCCTACTTCGCCTTCCACGCCACCCTTTTCATGGCCTTCGCCTGGCGTGCAGAAGCTGGCCTCATACTCCCAATGCGAGCGAAAGGCAATGAACCGGGTTGTCAGCTCCCGCTCGTAGCCGCGCAGAATCTTCTTCACTGCGCTGGTCAGGTTATCGTAGCGAAGCTTGCGGAAGACTCCGCCGAAGTAGTGGAATGCCAGCTGATGGGCTTCCAGAAATGCCTGCTGCGTGGCCCGAAGATACGCGCGGTGATAGGCTGCGCCGCTGGCCATCGAGCGCATCGAGAAGACCTGCAACTTGATCCGCTCGCCGTCCAGATCAGCGAACGCTTCGTACCAATCGATCTGCGCCTCGACGCCAAACTCGTAACTCTGTGGCACGAATGTCTCGCGACGCGCAAAACCCAGCTCCTGCTTCCGCCGCTCTACATACTGACGAACTGTCCGCTCGGCCGCCGTGCATCCCGGCACCTCCACGCGCACCCGTTCCCAGATGCGCCTGGCCGTATGCCGCTGCTTGCGCGGCGCCTTGCGGTCGGCAGCAAGAACTGCATCGATAAACGCCTCCGCCGGCGCCATCTTCCAATGCGGCCGTTCGGTCTCCTTGCGCTGCGCCGGCACAGCGCTCCGCACTGCCTCCCGCACCATGCGCCGATGCACGCCCAGCTTCCGCGCAACACCGATAATCGATCCGGCTCCAAACTCATACTCCCGGCGAATCTGCTCGTAAAGCTCCACCTTGGCTCTCCAGTCCAACTCCCGCCCCCGTCCTAAGCTCTCGCTCAGTCCAGACTAGGAGTTCGTTCTGTCCAACGGGTGGGCCAGAACAAACCGCCGAAGTGGGCCACTTTAGAATGCCGGAATCAGCCATGTCGACGCTTGATAGCCATCTGTCGCCAGAACACAGGCTATCTGCCGTGGAAAGAATTGCACTGGGCTAGGAACTTGTTGAAATAGGCATTGATTCTGCGGCGATGCACAAGGTGTGGAGCGTCTAACGAGTATGCGTGGAGACGAGCGGATACAGGATGGGATGTTCCGTTATGTGTCGTTGGAGCAGCGGGTTCCGCAGGATCATCCGTTGCGCGTGGTTCGTGAGTTGACGGACGTGGTGTTGCGGAGGTTGGACGCGGAGTTTG
>JAKBAG010000146.1 GCA_021809235.1 Acidobacteriota bacterium | reverse complement strand
CCGCAGTCTATGGCGGAGATACGGCCAAGTATGTACTGGCCAGCAACTCCAATGCAGTGACGCAGGGTATCGATGCGCCAACGACGACTGCGGTGATCGCCACGCCCAACCCCTCGAGCTATGGAACCGCCGTGACGTTTACGGCCACCGTGACGCCGAGCGGCACCGTGACTCCGACAGGAACGGTTGAGTTCCTGGACGGCAATCAGCAGATTGGCAGCGCTCAACTGAGCGGATCACCCACAACGGCATCCTTCACGACCTCCGCCCTGGCTGCCGGGCAGCACACGATTACGGCCAGCTATTCCGGAGGAGCAGGCAGTGGAGCTAGCACAGGCAGCACCGTGCTGACGGTAGCGGCGGTGCAGACGGCGACCGTGGTGAATGCCAACCCGAACCCCGGCATCGGCGGCCGCGGCGTGGCGCTTTCGGCAACGGTGAAGACGCTGCAGGGCAACACGATTCCCACCGGCAACGTCAGCTTTGCCGACGGCGCAACGCCGCTGGGTACGGCCGTGTTGAATGGCTCCGGGACAGCGGCGCTGACGGCGAATCTGTCCGTGGGTACGCACTCCATCACGGCTACGTATGCGCCGGGCACGGCGAATGACGGTCCCAGCGCATCCGCAGCGCTGCCGCTGACGGTGAATCTGGCAACTACGCAGACGGCACTGTCGGTTGCCCCCAATCCGGCTCTGGTGCTGTCCCCTGTGGTCTTCACGGTAAAGGTCACCGGCAATGGCGGCATTCCCAGCGGCCCGGTGACGCTGGCCGTGGATGGAAAGACAGCCACGACGGCCACACTGGATGCAACGGGAACCGCCACCGTAACCCTGGCGACGCTGGGTGTGGGTACCCATACCGTGACAGCAACCTATGCGGGAGACAGCAATGATGCAGGCAGCACCTCTGCCGCAGCAAGCGAGGTGATCCAACCGATTCCCACCGCAACTGCGCTGGGGACAACAACGGCGGGAACCAACTCCCAGCAGAGCATTCTGGTGGCAACCGTAGTAGGAACCAGCGGCCCCACGCCCACCGGAACCGTACAGTTCCTGAACGGCAGCAGCGTAATTGGCGGCAGCGCGCTGGACGCAACGGGGGTGGCATCGCTGGTGCCTAACCTGCCCACAGGGACCTACGCCATCGTGGCGCAATACAGCGGGGATGCGCTGCACAGTCCATCGTCCTCGCAGCCTACTTCGCTGTCCACAGCGCCTGCCACCTTCAGCCTTTCCACCAATCCGCCGTCGCTGACGCTGACCACGGGGCAGAATGGAACGATCACGGTGAATCTGGCATCCGTTAACAAGGCTGCGGACACGGTGACGCTGGGCTGCGCAAATCTGCCTGCAGCGGTGAACTGCCACTTTGCCAGCAACAGCCTGGTGCTGGCGGCGGGCGGCGCAGTAAGCACACAGCTGACGATTGACACCAATAATCCGCTGAGCGGCGGCACGACAGTGGCGGCGGTCAGCGGCAGCTCGCCAACAGCTCCGATGGCTGCCGGCTGGTGGCTGCCTCTGGCTGGACTCTTCGGATGGATGCTGTTACGCTTCCGCCGGCGTGCCCAGAAATGGATGGTTCTGCTGCTGGTGTGTGCAGCAGGAGCGGCCAGTCTGGCACTGTCCGGCTGTGGCGGCTTCTCCCAGAAGACAGCGGCTCCGGGGACCTACACGATTGAAATTACCGGTGTAGGGACACAAAGTAACCAGACGCACTACGTCAACTTCACACTGACGATCAACCAGTAGAATCGGAGAGAATATGCGTCGGTATCTGCTGCTTCTCACTCTTGTTGTCCTTGGCGGTCTGGGCGCACGCGCCCAGGTAGCCGAGTCCGCCGACGTGGGCGGCGTGGTCGTGACAGTGGGCGCGTTTGGCTCCTACTACGAGGTTGGCTATGGCTCACGCCAGATGTCTGGCTTTGGAGCCTTTGTGGATGCAGAGCCGAAGGGGAGGCCTGGCGTCGAGGCCGAATATCGTAACCTGCGCTGGCAGCAGACGGCAGATGTCCACCTGTCCACGTATCTGATTGGTCCGCGCTACGGCTTCCACGACGTTCATCGCTTCCAGCCCTATGTGAAGGTGCTGGTGGGCGACGGCGAGTTTTCCTTCCCGTATGGGCTGGCGCATGGCAGCTATTTTGTGGTGGCGCCCGGAGGAGGCGTGGATTACCACCTGAACCACCGCATCTCCTTCCGCGTGGCGGACCTGGAATATCAGGACTGGCCGCAATTCACCTTCGGCAACTTGAGCTCGTTTGGCATCAGCTCAGGGATTCGTATCCGCGTATATTAGGGCAGCAGCAGCCTCAGGAAGGCCAGAGCTGCGCCGGGTAGTCCCCCGCCTGCACCAGCGCTGCAATACGCGCCACCACGCTCTCCCGGTCCTCGCGATAGGTGACTCCGAACCAGGCATCCGGGGAAGAGAGCATGCGCACACGGGCAGATCCGCTGGCCACCAGCGTGTTGACGGAGTTGGGCAGGTAGCACTCGGACTTAAGCTCGCTTCCGGACAACTGCAGGAATTGCTGAAAGTCCCGAGCGAGCGGGTCAAAGATCGCCGGAGTAAAGCCCCACATATTCATCGAGACCAGTTCGTCTCCGGTGAGCGGCAGGGCAGATCCATCGGGCTGGATGCTGCGCGCTGCCTGCCCCTCCGGCGTGATCTGCGTATGCTCCACGACACTCTGCAGCAGGCCCGCAGCATCCACCTGGCAGATGCCGCGCGCCACCGAGCCAAAGGCCGAAAGCGTCCGGCGAAGCACGAAGCCGACCATGGCAAAATCGGGACTGCCGCATTGCAGGTGCTGGGCAAGCACACGATAGCTGGCTGCACCGTAGAAATCATCCGCGTTGATGACGGCAAACGGACCTGGCAGAGAGTGGGCGGCACAGAGAACAGCATGCGTGGTGCCCCAGGGTTTTTCCCGTCCTTCGGGCAGGGAAAATCCCGGGGGGAGATCCTCCAGTTCCTGAAAGGCATACTCCACAGGAAGACTGCCCTGATAGCGGGAGCCCACCGAGGCACGAAAGGCGTCTTCAATCGAACGCCGGATCAGGAAGACGACCCGGCCAAAACCGGCACGCATCGCGTCATAGACCGAGTAATCGAGGATGGCTTCGCCATGAGGACCAACAGGATCAATCTGTTTCAATCCACCGTAGCGGCTACCCATGCCGGCGGCAAGTACGAGAAGCGTAGGAGTACTCATGCAATCCTTATCCCTGCGTGGAATTGGCTTTTTCCGCGTCTGGAAGTCGGGCGGAGACAAACGGGAACGGCCATGTAAACGCTATCATAATTCTCCGGCTGTATGCTCAGGAGCCACTGCCTGCATCCTCGGTAGCAATGGGCAAAGCAAGACTGCAGGCCACCAGCACCAACGCTGCAGCAAGCGGAACCACAAGGCCGAAGCGCAGGGAGTGCCCAAGAGAGGAAGCCATGCCTGTGACCCACGGCAACAAAGCCGAACCCAGACCGGCAATCCAGAAGATGCTGGGATGATCCCGATGGCGCAGAGCCAGCGCCAGAGCCAGCGGATACACTGGCCCTAGACCGAAGCCAACCAGCGCATTGCCACAAAGGATGCCGAACTGGTTGGGCAACGCGACCAGAAGCACCACACCGGCCAGAATGGTCCAGACGCTCTGCAGCAGAACCTTGTGCTCGGTTCGCCAGGCGAGCAGGCGTGTGGCACTGCAGGCACGACTGACCAGAATGCCGCCCCAGAACAGGCTTCCGGCTGCCACGGAGGTGGCGATCGTTTGCTGCTGACGCTGTGCGTACTCGGTGACCCAACCGCCCATGGTGCTTTCAATTCCTGTAGGCAGGAAGGCAAGCAGCACCAGGGCAAGCGGCCACATGGCGTGCCAACCGGAAGTGGTTCCAGAGCCCGGCGTCGCCCAAGACTGACCCACTTCATCCAGAGCAGGGCGTAGCGCCAGCAGCCACAGCAAGGCGAAGACCACGGCAAGCCCCCCGCAGATGGCACGCGGACTGGCGACGCGGAGCGAATGCGCCGCAAGTACCGGACAGACGACGGCACCGAGCGACCAGATCATGTTCAACCGATTCATCTCCCGGCCGCTGTCGTGGGCCTGCCGCTCGGCCTGCACCAGGCTGATTGCGGTCATGGCAGCGCCGAGGCCAAGCCCGTAGACAAACATCTCTACAAAGCGCAGTTGCGCCGACCCCGTCGCCATGGCTGCCAGTGCAGCGGCCACGGCAAGGCAGCCACCGGCCGTTACGCTGCGTCGATGGCTTCCTGCTGCAAGCGCGCCGGTTGAGGATCCCAGCCAGGCCAGGAACAGCAGCAGCCCGGCACCGCTGTCCTCGAGCGACCACTGACGCATGAGTGCCGGAAGGATGGCTCCCGGAAGCGCCATGCCGACTCCGGTTGCCGCAAAGATGATCGAGAGAAGCCAGCTATCGCGCAGGCCATGCTGCGTGCGTCCTGCGCTTGCAGTCGGCATGCGTTGCTACTTTCCCTGTCTGCCGGAAGCGGCTCCTGTGGACTCGCGCACCACCAGCTCCGGCGCGACCATGACTTCGGCCTTCGCTTCACCCTGGCCACTCAGCTGATCCATCAGCAGACGCGCAGCCAGCGCGCCCATGGCATGCAGGGGTTGGCGGATGGTGGTCAGCCGCGGAGAGTGAAAGGCTGCGTAGGGCACGTCATCGAAGCCAAGGATGGATACATCCTGCGGCACGCGGATCTGCGCGTCGTGCAGGGCACGGATGACACCGATGGCAGCCACATCATTGAAACAGACCATAGCGGTAAACGGACGCTTCTGCCGGAGCAGCCGCTCGACAACGGGATAGCCGAGTTCGGGTGTGGTGCGGTCCTCGTCAATGTGCACCGTCAGCGCAGGATCGATGGCAATTCCCAGCTGCTGTGCGGCGACCTGCAGCGCCTCCCAGCGGGATTCGGAGTCAGAGCTGTCCGGGTGGCCGTGCATGAAGGCAATGCTGCGATGGCCAAGTGCATGCAGATGCTCGAGGGCTAGTCGGGCAGCGGCCGTATGGTCCAGCAGTACATTGGTAACGCCGGGAATTGCGGTGTGGCCTGCAATGGAAACAGCAGGGACCGGAAGTGGGCCGTCTAGGTGGGTGTCAATGGCCAGAATACCTTCGGCACCCCGGCTTTGCATCATGCTGGGGTATTTGGTTACCAGATCAGCGCGATGACGGTGCGTGGCGATGAAGTTGAAATAATCCTGCTCGATAAGCTGCTCGAAGATACCATTCATAACCTCGGAGTGGTAGCCCTCGGAGAGCACGGGCGTCAAAATTCCGACCATCATGGTGCGCCGGTTACGAAGGGAACGCGCAATGTAACTGGGGTGGTAGTTGAGCTCACGTGCCATGGCGCGAATCCGCTCCCGCGTGGACTCGGGAATGGACCGACCGGGGACATTGTTCAGTACCACAGAAACGGTGGCAGGATCCAGATTCAGCCGTGCCGCCAGAACCTTGAGTGTAACCGGGGAAGAGGATTCCTTGGTGCCTGTGCGCACGGGAGTCTTGCTTTGCGCCATAAACTTGCGCCTCGTTTCTGATTCGCAGCGGCATGCTCGGATGCCCCATACGCATGCCTCTGCGGGAAAGCCTGAAGCTTGGCAAAGTCTAGCAGTCGGGCAATTCCCAATACAAATGGAAAATCCGCGACGATTCAAAGATCCGAAGAAGACTCAGTTGGTGTAAATCCTCACATAATCAACGACGATCTGCGCGGGAAACGTGGTGGACACCGTAGGCGCTCCGGGCCAGTTCCCACCCACAGCCAGATTCAGGATGAAGAAGGATGGTCCGGAATCAAAGGGCCAGACCGAGCCGCTGAGGGAGCTGATGCTGGAAGGCGTAAACGTGGCATAGGGATGTGAGGGATCGTCTATATAGTAGGCCACCGATCCAGGCTTCCAGATCATGCCGTAGGTATGCCAACCCGCGGCCGTCTCTCCGGCTGGGAAATTGTATTTCGTCCCGAGATTTGTACCCGTGAATCCGGTTCCATGCACCGATCCCATATTCCAGTCCGGTGTCGTCGCCGCATTCACGCGCTCGGCGATATCCATCTCGCCACAGGCCGGCCAGTTGACGGTGGCAATGTTGTTCCCAAGCATCCAGAAGGCAGGCCAGAAGCCCTGCTGCTCGGGCAGTTGGATACGCGCCTCCACGCGTCCATACTGAAAGCTGAAAAGTCCCTGCGACTTGAGTCGTGCTGAGGTGTAGGTTCCCGGTGCTGGCTGCTGGGCAACGATGTGCAGTGCACTGTCTGTCCCGACATAGGCATTGGGTGAAGCAGCATTGCACGGCGCGGCATTCGCCCCCCAGGCGCAGTAGTCTTCCAGCTCGTTGTTTCCCCAGCCGCTGTTGCCCGTATCGTAGGTCCAGACGGCGGGATTGGGCTGCGCATTGGCGCTGCCCGTGTTCGTGAATTCGTCGCTCCAGACCAGCGTTCCGGAGGCAATCTGCATGGTGAAGCTCTGGCTGGAAACAGTGCTGGGAGTATCTCCGCTGGCAGTGGCCATCGCCTTGACCGTGAGGCTGGAATCGACGAGGAACGGAGCCTGATAGAGCGTAGAGGCGGTGGTAGGCATGGAGCCGTCAACGGTGTAATAGATAGCCGCACCCGGGGTCGCGCTCTGGAGGGTAACCATCTGCGCTCCGCCCATCGCGGAGGCCGTCGTGATTGCCGGGGCCTGCGCCGCTGGAGTTCCGGCAGATGTGCCAGTACCTGCGGCTGTACCGGATCCACCGCAGCTCAGTATCAGGGGCGCTGCAAGAAGAATTGCCGCTGCCTTCAGGGATTTACCGCTCCAGAATTCGTGCTGTATGTTCACCAGCATGCACCTCCATGCAGCCACCTTCGTATCACCCCTCCACACATACAGTCAAACGTTTTTCCAAAGCCAATAGGCGAGATCCGACACTGAGCCGGCTGCTGTACTATGGTTAGGCTTGAGGATTTGAGCTGGAGAGCAGACCAAACCCCGGGCGCAGCACCGCAACCTTCTCACCCATGTCCTTTCAGGAACAGGTCCATTCCGCGCCCATCGGACGGCAGAACCGCCGTCGCTGGCGCATTGCCTGGCTTCTGGGTATCGGCGTTCTGGTCAACTACTTTGACCGGGTGAACCTGTCGATTTCGCAGGCTGCTCTCCATCACGACTTCGGTATTGATGCGATCGTTTTTGGCTATCTGCTGGGTGCTTACAACTGGACCTATGCCAGCCTGCAACTGCCGATCGGGGTGATTCTGGATCGATTCGGAGTGCGGCGCACCGGACGGATCAGCATCTTTCTGTGGAGCATTGCGTCGTTCGCCTCGGGACTGAGCCGCGGAATTCCCTCCTTCTTTGCTGCGCGTCTGCTGCTGGGAGTGGGCGAGGCACCCACATTCCCCGCCAACGCGAAGGCGGTTGGGCGCTGGTTTCCGCGCGCCGAGCGCACGACGGCAACCTCGATCTTCGATGCGGCAGCCAAGTTTGCCTCGGCCATCGGAGTCCCTCTGCTGGGGGTTGCGCTGCTGGCTATCGGGTGGCGATGGAGCTTTGCACTGACCGGAGCCATCAGTCTGCTTTATCTCGTGTACTTTTGGCGCGTGTATCGCGATCCGGACGACGATCCGCTGCTCAGCGAAGAAGAACGACACTATATTTCCCTGGTACCCGAGGAGGCCCATGTTTCGCACAAGCCGATCCCGCTGCTGCGACTGGCCCGCGAGCCCAAGGTACTGGGCGTTGCCATCGGTTTCGGCTCGTATAACTACGTTTTTTATCTGCTGCTTACATGGTTGC
>JAKBAG010000145.1 GCA_021809235.1 Acidobacteriota bacterium | reverse complement strand
GGGATTGTTCGGAGTAGGCCAACGTTACGCCTCAGACTGCGCTGCCCCGCCGAATCGAACCGCGGACGCATCCGGCAGACCGCGCAGAAACTCATCCGTACGCACGCGTCCACGCCCTTCCATCTGCACTTCTTCCATCTCCAGCCAACTACCAGCTGCGCAGGCCACCAGCAGCTGCTGCCCTATTGCACTCCCCAGAATACGGACCTCGCCTGGCTGTGCTGCTTCCGTCAGTTCTGCCGGGCGCAGTCGATGCACGATCAGCTTGCGTCCCTGCCAAACGGTGAAGACGCCAGGCCAAGGCTGGAAGCCGCGCCAGCGATTCCAGATATCAGTAGCTGTCTGCTGCGCAAAGTCCATGCGCCCATCCTCGCGTGTCAGCAGTGGCGCCAGGGTTGCCTGGCTTGCATCCTGCGCCTGTGGCAGCAGCGAACCTGCATCCAATCCCTGTAGCGTCTCCACCATCAGCGGTGCGCCGCGCGTAGCCAACAGCGGAAACAGATCGAGTGATGTCATCTCCTCTGTCAGCTTCACTGTCTGCTGTAACAGAATTGGCCCGGTATCCAGTCCAGCATCAAGCAGCATGGTCGTGTTTCCCGTCACGCTGTCACCCAGTGCAAGCGCCCACTGGATCGGCGCCGCACCACGATGCCGGGGAAGCAGTGAGGCGTGTAAATTGATGCATCCCAGCCGCGGTAATTTCAGCATCCATTCCGGAAGAATCCGTCCATAGGCCACCACCACGATTGCATCCGGAGCCAGAGCTTCCAGACGAGAACGCAGCGGTTCATTGCGACGGATAGTCTCCGGCTGATCGACGGCCAGTCCCAGCTCCAGCGCACGCGCTTTCACGGCTGGCGCAGTCATCACTTGTCTGCGTCCCACCGGACGATCCGGCTGGGTCAGTACAGCTGCCACTTCATGCCCGGCATCCACCAGCGCCTGCAGCGTGGGTACGGCAAACTCCGGCGTTCCGCAGAAGACCAGCCGCAGCGGCTTCACCACTCACCCGCCCGCTGCAGCTTGCGAATCTTGCGCAGGGCCAGGTCGCGTTTCAATCCGCTGATGCGAAACAGGAACAGCACACCGTCCAGATGATCAATCTCGTGCTGCATGCAGCGGGAGAGCAGCTCTTCGCCTTCTGCCTCAAACCACTTTCCATGCTCATCCTGTGCGCGCACCTTCACATATGCTGCACGCACTACTTTTTCCCGAATCTCCGGAAAGCTCAGGCAGCCTTCCTCTTCGTAGATCCGGCCCTCGCGCTCGATAATCTCCGGATTCACGAGCACCATCTTCTGCGCCGGATCCTTGCCGCAGCTCAGGTCGATCACCGTGATGCGGCGCGAGTCCCCCACCTGAGGAGCGGCCAGCCCAATGCCCTGCGCAGAATACATCGTCTCAAACATGTCTGCCACAAAGCTGCGTAACGCATCGTCAAAGACCGCCACCGGCTCGCCCGGCTTCTGCAGTATAGGATCAGGATATTTTCGGATCGTTAGTATCATGGTGCACTTCCCGTTTTCTTGGCAACGCCGCAATCAGTAGCGGCGAATCTGTTCCAGGTATCCGTCAAAATTTCGCTTCAACTCCAGCGCCGAATCCCCACCAAATTTACCCAGCACCTGCTGCGCCACCACAAAGGCCACCATAGCTTCAGCAGCCACCCCAGCAGCAGGAACCACGCAGATATCCGAGCGCTCATAGCTGGCTGACGTTGCCTCGCGGGTATCAAACCGCACGGAAGCCAGCGGCTTGCGCAGCGTCGAGATCGGTTTCAAATAGCCGCGCACAATCACGTCCTCGCCATTGGAGATGCCGCCTTCTATTCCCCCGGCATTGTTCTGATGGCGCAGGAAGCGCGTAGCCCGTCCGGCATCGGCCTCGCCGTAGTGGATAGCGTCATGCACAGCCGAGCCAAAGCTCTCCGCCGCCGTCACTCCGCGGCCAATCTCCACGGCCTTGACCGCCTGCAGACTCATCACAGCCCAGGCCAGCAGCCCGTCCAGTCGCTCATCCCAGTTGGCATAGGTGCCCACGCCCGGCGGCAATCCGTGAACGACAACCTCGAAGACGCCGCCGACCGTATCACCCGTCCGTGCGCACTCTGCGACCTCTTCACGCATCCGCGCCTCGGTCTCCGCGTCCACACAGCTCAGCAGAACCTCATCCTTGCGCGAGACGGCCACCACTTCGTCCCAGGTGGCTTCGCGCTCCAGCGCTACGCGTCCCACACGAATCACATGGCTGGCAATCTCAATACCCAGATGCCGCAGCAGCAGCTTGGCAAAGGCACCAGCGGCCACTCGCGAGGTGGACTCCCGCGCCGATGCCCGCTCCAGTACATAGCGCGCATCCGTGAAGTTATACTTCAGCGCACCCGGCAGGTCAGCATGTCCCGGTCGAGGCGAAGCCACCACCTGGTGCTTTTCCGGATCGCCAGTCTCCACCGGCAGCTTTTCCTGCCAGTTGCTCCAGTCGCGATTCACAATCTCAATCGCAATCGGCGAGCCAATGGACCGGCCATGTCGCACTCCGGAGAGCACATGCGCCTTGTCGGTTTCAATCTTCATGCGACCACCGCGCCCAAAGCCCTGCTGGCGGCGCCACAACTCACGATTCACGAACTCCAGATCTATCGGAACACCCGCTGGAAGTCCTGAAAGCAGTGCTATCAGGGCCTCACCGTGGGATTCCCCGGCCGTATCCATTCGCAGCATATTTTTCGATTGTAACGAAAGACAGGCCAGCAGTGCCTCAACCCACCAGCCAGGCCCACTGCTGCGTCGTGAGTGGAACCACCGAAAGACGCCCGATGATGACCAGCGGAGACTGGGCAAAGAGTGGATTGGCCTTGATCTCGGCCAATGTGCGGGGCGTCTTCAGAGGCTTGCCAACACGAACCCGCACCACCGGCACTTTAGGGTCTGTCGGGTCCACACTCAGCACTGTACCGGTACCCACTGCGCGCCGCTCGTCGCCGGTGTGGTAGAAGATCCATTCAGTTCCCGCCTGCATCTCGCGCAAATATTTGACTGCCTGCGGATTCGTCACCCCATCCCATACCGTCTCCTTATCGCGCTGAAAATCCGCAAAGGAATAGACATCCGGTTCCGTCTTGAAAAGAAAATAGGCCATGCTGCTCCGCTCCTCAGGCCGGACCATGTGCCGGATGGTTTGGCAGCCGGGTCCAGATCTGCGGATCTTCGGTCCCCAGCACCCAGGCGCAGAATCCCTTGATTCCATTCTGCTCCGTCAATTCCACCCGGTCCGCAAAGGCCCGCGCATTCGTGAAGTATACCCACTCCCGCATCTGCTGCCGATAGAAATAGAAGTACGGCGTATGGTCGTCGGCATCCCAGTCCACTCGACCGCCACGATATGTCTTCGCCATCTCCATCGCGTCTTCTGCACCCACTTGATCCGCCGTCAGGTTTGGCGTCTCATCGCCATCGCTCTCTGCAGGCGCGTCGGCATACCAGTGGTATCCATAAAGGGGAATGCCCAGCAACAGCTTGTCCCTGGGGACAAACTGGAGGGCATATTTCAGGTTATCCACCGTCCATGCCCAGCCACCTACCGGTCCGGGCATCGTCCAGCGCGTATGCTGGTCATAGGTCATCAGGCTGATCCAGTCAGCAGACTTGCTCAACGCAGCCAGATCATAGACACCGCGCCACTGCCGAAACATCCAGCCCTCGAATCCATCCTTGGTAGTCACGTAGCCGGGAGCATTGGGAATCGTGGCAATCGAAAGCTTCAGTCCGGCTGAGTGCAGGGTTTGCGCCGACCGCGCCACCAGCGCCGACAGCAGATCCCGATCCGTCCAGTCGAGATGCTCAAAATCAATCTGGAAGCCGGTGTATCCGTGTGCTTTGCACTCTCGGATCATGGCTGCATTCATCTCCGTCTGCGCCATACGACTGGTGGCCAGGTCATGGAAGACGTCGGCGTCAAACAGCGCCACGATCGGCATCACATCCACGCCGCTATGCTGCGCCTGCTGCATCACGTTCTCATTGGGCCCGCCACTGAGCAGTCCATCCCCATCCACCTCGTACCAGGTGGGAATCAGCAGATCCACCTTATCTGCATGCCGGGCAAAGGAAGCCGCTGCCGCTGTGCTGTCATCCATGTAAAAGACCGCATACGGCCTGGCCCAGGCCGCTCCGCTCATCACTGCTGCTGCCATGCACAGCATCATCCAACGCAATTGCCGCATCGTCACCTCGCCTGGCAGCAAAGGGCTGCACTACCCGGCGTAATCGCTGCCTGGGCCGCCAAAGTGCTGTTTCTGTTGCCTGCCATCCCGCAACAGGACACCGAATTCTTTCTGTTGGATGCAGAATCGGCCTTTGACAGTCATCCCTTCCGCAACAATAATTCCTTCAGATGCTCCCCCACGCCCATGCCATGCTGCGCGAAATTCACCAGCAGCCGGACGTGCTCGAATCGCTACTTGCCTACTACACCTGTGGCACCGCCTTCGCCCCCGCAGCCTGGCAGCATCTCCATCCCACGCTGACCGCATCCGGTCCTCTGATCATTGCCGCCAGCGGCTCCAGCCGCCACAGCGGACTCGTGGCGGAACTGCTGCTGGAGGAGCTGGCCGGTGCCACCGTCGATGTGGAGTATGCCAGCGAATTTGCCCTGCGCGCCCTGAATCCCCGTTCGGCATCCTCCGTCCTTGTGCTCTCGCAATCCGGGGAAACCGCCGATACTCTAGCCGCGCTGCGACTGGCCTGCAAACAGGGGCTGCGCACGCTGGCTATCACCAACCACCCCGAATCCACAATGGCCCGAGAAGCCGCGATGACGCTACCGCTGCTGGCCGGGCCTGAACAGGCCATCCCCGCGACCAAAAGCTTTCTCTGCCAGATCATTGTCCTCTACCTGCTTGCGCTGCATGAGGCTGCCGCACTGCAGCGGATGGCGCCACACCGTC
The DNA here is from genome assembly GCA_021809235.1 of Acidobacteriota bacterium. GTDB lineage: Bacteria > Acidobacteriota > Terriglobia > Terriglobales > Acidobacteriaceae > Acidicapsa. The sequence continues at coordinate 2,899 of JAKBAG010000145.1, read as the reverse complement.
TACAGGACTGCCTGGCCGAGGTGCATACTCTGGCCTTGAATCTGCGAACCCAGCTCCCGGATTGGGATACAGCCGCCGCACAGCTGGCCGCACAGACCGCCGATGCACAAAGCTTCCTATACCTCGGTCGTGGTATCCATGCAGCCATCGCCCGGGAAGGTGCACTCAAACTCAAGGAATCCTCCTACATGCACGCCGAGGCCTACCCGACCGGCGAGCTGCTGCATGGACCCAACGCCCTCGTCAGCCGAACAGTTCCGGTGGTGCTGCTTGCCACCTTCGATCCGGCAAGCACGGAGTCGATGCTGCGCTATCGCCGAACACGCGAGATTCTCGACCACCTGCTGCGGCAGCAGGCGCGCGTGCTCGTTGTGGCCAACCGCGACGATGCCGAGGTGCGCAGGCTGGCCACCGATTCCATCCCTATCAATCCATGCAGCGAGCCTCTGCTCGCAGCCTCCGAGGTTGTCCCACTCCAGCTATTCGCCTACCATATGGCAGCCCTTCGCGGGATTGACATGGATCATCCCCGGCACCTGCAGAAAGCTGTCCTGAATACGATCGCGGACAAGCGGGGAGAAGAAGCGTGAGCCAACCGTTACGCACAGCCGACTCTTCACGGCTGCTCTACTCCCGCTATCTGCTACTCGTCTCAGGACTGGGTGGCCTGCTCTATGGCATCGATGTCGGCATCATCGCCGCGGCCCTGCTCTATCTGGACCGGACCATCCATCTCTCCCTGCAGCAGACCTCGGCCATTGTTGCTGCCGTGCTGGCCGGCGGCGTGATCTCTTCCCTCGCCGGTGGCCTGTTGGCCGATATCTTCGGCAGGCGGCGCATGATGATCCTCAGTGGCCTTTGCTTTCTGGCCAGCATCGGCATCATTGTCCTCTCGCAGAGTTTTCTGCCACTGCTGCTGGGTCGGCTGCTCCAGGGCATGAGCGGTGGCATCCTCGGTGTTGTGATTCCGCTCTACCTGGCAGAAACGCTCAGCGCTGCAACCCGCGGTCGCGGCACGGCCATCTTCCAGTTCATGCTCACGCTGGGCATTGTCGTTGCCGCCTTCACCGGCCTGTTCTTCACGCACCAGGCTGAGGCCGCAATTTCTGCCGCTAACGGCAATCCCCTGCTCATCCAGCAGGCGGCCAATCATGCATGGCGAGGCATGTTTGCCTCCGTCCTGCTCCCCGGCATCCTGTTCACGGTCGGTTCTCTGTTTCTCAGCGAATCCCCTCGCTGGCTTGCCCTGCGCGGACGCTATGCCGCCGCACGGACGGCACTGTTGCGCAGTGTCCCTCCGGAGGAAGCCGAGCTTGAGCTGGCAGCCATGCAGCAATCCATGGTCGCCCTGAAGCCAGCCTCGGGCATCACCGGAACAGCCCATGCTGCGGCACCTGCGGAAACGCTCCTGCAGCGCAAATACGTTCTTCCGTTTCTGCTGGCGTGCTCCGTGCTGGTGCTCAACCAGACCACCGGCATCAACTCCATCCTTGCTTATCTGGTCGTCATCCTGCGCCAGGCCGGACTCAGCGCCAACCATGCTGCGCAGGGCGATGTTGTCGTGAAGCTGCTGAACTGCCTCATCACCCTGCTGGCCATCTGGCTGGTCGATCGCAAGGGCCGACGCTTCCTGCTCATAATCGGCACCACCGGCGTCACTCTCGCGCTGGCTCTCGGTGGATTCATCTTTCTCCATGCGGAAGACCAGATGCGGGACATCACCTCCGCCGTACAGCAGCAGGTCCACCATGGTTCGTTGCAGCTTTCCGCCACCCACTGGCAGGCATCCGGCAACCAAGCAACGCAGGTGCTCACACTGCTCTACGCGCTCGACGGCAAGGAGCAGATCGCCACGCTGCGCAGCACCGATCCACCTCTTGTGCTCGCCTCCACGCGACCACTCACCATCCGCCGCGCCCGCATCGGTCCACTGCCTGCGCCAGCCACCGGATGGCTTATCACGATCGCGCTCAGCCTCTTTATTGCCTCCTTTGCCATCGGTCCCGGCGTGGTGGTCTGGCTTATGCTCTCCGAACTCATGCCCACCCGCATCCGAGCCATCGGCATGGGCATTGCACTGCTGCTCAATCTTGCCGTCTCCACGCTCATCGCCGATCTCTTCCTCCCCGTCGTCGATCACTTCGGCTACTCTACGATGTTCTTTTTCTGGTCGGCCTGCACGCTGCTCTACCTGGTCATCTCGCTCTTCCTGCTGCCGGAGACGCGCGGTCGCACTCTGGAGGAGATTGAGCGCGGCTTCAGCCAGTACTGACAGCGCAACCACCCCTACAGGAACGCGGCTCTACCAGCCCATCCGGCCTATACACTGGAAGGGTGATCATCCGCGTTTCCATCTCCGCACTCGTGCTGAGCCTGGCCTGCTCGCCGCTGCTTGCGCAGTTGGCACCGGCTCCGGCTAGACCCGAAACAGCCACCCCGAAGAGCGCTGCTCAAGCCGCCGACCCGCGCAATGCAGAGTTTGCCCGGGCCGAAGCTGCGCTGACCAAAAGCGACTGGAAAACTGCCGCGCCGCTGCTGGATGCCTGGCTTGCCGGTCATCCCGACGATGCCCGCGCCCTCTTCGACGCCGCCTTCGTAGCCGACGAGCAAAATCGCAATGACGATGCCGTCGCCCTCTATCGACGCTGCATCGCCTTGCAGCCCAAGAACTTTGCCGCGCAGGCCTCCCTGGGGCTGCTGTTGGCGCGCATGAACAAACTGGCCGAAGCGCGCCCCGTTCTGCTGGCCGCAACTGCGCTTGATCCCGGTGTCTCCGGCAAGGCAGGGCTGGCCCAAATCTGGCGCGCACTGGCACAGATTGACCGCACCGGCATCGACGGACATCCGGACTACGCCGAGGCCTCAAGCGACCTGCTGCAGGCACTGAAGCTCTCTCCGG
>JAKBAG010000144.1 GCA_021809235.1 Acidobacteriota bacterium | reverse complement strand
AATTCCGCACGCGGCGGGCGTGCGTCTGAAACTGGTGCGTAGACCGGCAGAGACTGCCGGTCTACGTCGGTTAGAAGTTTTCCGTCTCCGTGGGCAGCTGCAGGTCAACCGAGTCCAGCAACTCGTCTTCGTCGTCGAAGCGGCCGAAGCCGGCAGCCAGCGCAGCCGAAGGCAGCACGCTGGTGGGTCCGGGAACGGCATTGCCCTGCTCGTCGATCTTCATGCCCAGCGAAAGGCCCATCTGCGCGAGGATTTCCTTGATCTCGTTCAGACTCTTGCGACCAAAATTCTTGGTCTTGAGCATCTCGGCCTCGGTCTTCTGGATCAGCTCGGCGATGGTCTGGATGTTCGCGTTCTTCAGGCAGTTGTAGCTGCGAACCGACAGCTCCAGCTCCTCGACGGAACGGTTCAGATTTTCATTACGCAGCAGCAGCGAGCCACCGTCGCCGGCACCCTCGGCATCCATCTCCTCCTCAAAGTTGATGAAGATGCTCATGTGGTCCTTGAGCAGTTTGGCGGCCAGGCCCAGCGCATCGGCCGGAGCCACCGCGCCGTTGGTCCATATCTCCAGAGTCAGCTTGTCGTAGTCGGTGATCTGGCCGAGTCGGGCTGCCTCGACGAGATAGTTGACGCGGCGCACGGGCGAGTGCACCGAATCCACCGGGATGAAACCAATTCCGAGATCGGCATCGTAGTTCTTGTCCGCCGAAACGTAGCCGCGGCCACGCTTGAGGCGCATCTCCATGTCCAGCCGTCCACCTTCGGAGACCGTTGCGATATAGACATTCTTGTCCAGAATCTCCACATCGCCGTCGGCCTCGATCATGCCGGAGGTCACCACACCGGGCTGATCGGCGCGCAGATAAAGCGCCTTGGGGCCTTCGCCATTGAGCTTGAAGGGAACCTGCTTCAGGTTCAGGATGATGTCGGTAGCGTCCTCGACGACGCCGGGGATGGACTGGAACTCATGCAGCACGTCCTCGATACGAACTGCGGTGACGGCTGCACCCTCGATCGAGCTGAGCAGCGTGCGCCGCAGAGCATTGCCGATGGTGGTGCCGAAGCCGCGCTCAAAGGGTTGTGCGCTGAACTTGCCGTAAGTCTCGGTGAGCGTCTCGGAATCAACTGCCAGACGCTTCGGTTTCTGGAATCCTCTCCACAACATATGCTTTCTCTTTCCCGCGCGGCAGGTACGTCGCGATGCACTTTGCGGCGGCCGCGCAAGTTCTCCTTCGGGTTGGATGGTCGGGGTGTGGCGCGAGCCGCGCCCCGCTTGCTGCTACAGTGTTGCGGCAGGTCCGCAGCGGAAGACCGCCGCGGACACCTGCATTACTTGGAGTACAACTCGACGATGAGCTGCTCGTTGACCGGCAGCTGGACCTCATCGCGACGCGGCAGGGCAACCACCTTGCCGGAGAGATTGGCGAAATCCGGCTGGAGCCACGACGGCACCGGATTGGAAGCGGCGTAATCCCGCGCTGCCTCCACCACAACCAGCTTGCGTGCATTCTCGCGGATGGCGATGGTGTCGCCGACGGAAACCTGGAAGGAAGGAATGTTCACCTTGCGGCCGTTGACTTCCACATGACCGTGGCGAACGATCTGGCGAGCCTGGCGGCGGCTCATGGCAAACCCGAGCCGGAAGGCCACGTTGTCCAGACGACGCTCCAGCTGCTGGATGAGCAGGTCGCCGGTGACGCCGGTGGCGCGGCTGGCCTTCTCATAGTAAGCGCGGAACTGGGTTTCCAGCGTGAAGTAAATACGCTTGGCCTTCTGCTTTTCGCGCAGCTGCAGACCGTAGCCAACGACCTTGGCCTTGCGGCTCTGGCCATGCTGGCCGGGAGCAAAGTTGCGCTTTTCGAGCGGGCAGCGGTCGCTCATGCACTTGGAGCCCTTCAGAAAGAGCTTGGTGCCTTCACGACGGCAAAGACGACAGACGGGACCGGTATAACGTGCCATGAATTCTCCTGACTTCAGATGTCGGCCGGTTTACGCAGCCTGCGCTGCTTCATTCCCGGCCCGGAGCCCTTGCGGGCGGTTAGGCTTCCCTGCGGCGGCACCTGGACCACAGCAGGGAAGCAGAATCGAGCGGCAGCCTCAGACGCGGCGGCGCTTGGGCGGACGGCAGCCGTTGTGCGGAATCGGCGTAACGTCCCGGATGGAACGCACATCAATGCCGGCAGCGGCCAGAGCGCGGATGGCCGATTCACGACCGGAGCCGGGACCGGAGACGCGCACATCGACGGCGCGCAGACCGTGGTCGCGGGCGGCATTGGCGGCGTTCATTGCGGCCTGCTGCGCCGCAAACGGGGTGCCCTTGCGGGAGCCGCGAAAGCCGAGCGAACCGGCACTCTTCCAGCTGATGGTGTTGCCCATCGGATCCGTGATGGTGACGATGGTGTTGTTAAAGGTGGCCTGAATGTGCACCATACCAAGCGGCACATTCTTTCGCTCACGCTTGCGGAACTTCTTGTTCTTTCCGGCTTTGCCGGCTGCGTTCTGCTGCTGTTTTGCCATTACTTGGTCGCTTTCTTCTTGCCAGGAACCGTGCCCTTACGAGGGCCTTTCCGGGTGCGAGCGTTGGTGCGGGTACGCTGGCCGTTGACCGGCAGCGAGCGCTTGTGGCGCGTTCCGCGATAGCTTTGAATGTCCATGAGGCGCTTGATGTGCATGGCAACATCCTTGCGGAGATCGCCTTCAATGCTGCCTTCGTCCTCAATGACCTGACGGATGCGGTTCAGTTCGTCCTCGCCAAGATCCTGGATCTTCTTGAAGGCGTCTACGTTTGCCTTCTCCAGAATGCTGAGCGCACGCGGACGACCAATGCCGAAGATGTAAGTGAGCGCGATCCGGGCCTGTTTTTGACGGGGCAGATCGACGCCAGCAATGCGTGCCATGGGGTTCCTTTATGCCTGGGTTGTGTGCCTCCGGCCTCTATCCGGCTCGCACGGGGTGAAGCGGGTGGTCCTTCAGGGTTCTTCGCAAGCCTTGACTTCGGCTAACTCGCCCCTGCGCGACGGATTACCGTAGCGCGGAAGGATTCCGCGGGTGTCAGGGAGTTATCCCTGACGCTGCTTGTGCTTTGCGTTCTCGCAAATGACCCGTACCACACCGCGGCGATGGATCACCTTGCACTTGTCGCAAATCTTCTTGACGGATGCCCGTACTTTCATGATTCTCCTCTATCCCTGCTCCCGGACGCATCCGGAGCAGAGCCCTTGCTTGGTTACCGATAGCGGTAGACGATACGCCCGCGATTCAGATCATAGGGGCTCAACTCGACCGCTACTTTGTCTCCCGGCAGAATGCGGATGAAGTTCTTGCGCATTCGCCCGGAGACGTGCGCCAGAACCTGGTGGTCATTCTCCAGCTTCACCTTGAACATGGCGTTGGGCAGGGTTTCCAGCACCACCGCCATGACTTCAATTGCATCTTCCTTCGACAATCCCTGTTCCATCTCCCCGAAGCCTGCGCTTCGGATGGGTAATGGCCGCGCGCCTTGCCGGCGCCCGGCGCTACATCGTTAAAATGGCCGCGCCGTCGGCTGTGACCGCAACGGTATGCTCAAAATGCGCACTCATGCTTCCATCACGAGTCACGGCCGTCCATCCATCGTCCAGAACTTCCACTGCCGCCGTGCCCACGTTCACCATGGGCTCAATGGCCAGTACCATCCCCTCGCGGAGCTTCATTCCACGGCCACGTTCGCCGTAATTGGGCACCTGCGGGTCCTCGTGCATGCGCGTGCCGATGCCATGCCCCACAAAATCGCGCACCACGGAAAAACCCTCCGCCTCCACCACTTCCTGCACGGCCGCACCAATATCGCCCAGCGTGGCCCCGGGACGGACGGCGCGGATAGCCGCCTGCAACGAGGACTCGGTGGCCTCCAAGAGCTTGCGCGTAGTGGGATCAATCCGCGTACCGACTGGAACCGTGATGGCCGAATCCCCGTAAAATCCATCCACAATGGCCCCGCAGTCGATCGACACAATATCGCCTTCTCGCAGCGTGCGGCTGGCCGATGGAATGCCATGAACCACCTCATGATTGACCGAGGTGCAAAGTACGCAGGGATAGCCGTGATAGCCCTTGAAGGCCGCCTTGGCACCCAACTCGGCCAGCTTCTGCTCGGCGGCACGCTCCAGATCGAGCGTCGTGGCTCCGGGACGCACCTGGTCGCGCACACAGTTGAGCACCTGACGCACAACACTGCCTGCGCGCCGCATCTGCTCGATCTCCCGTGCCGATTTGAGGACTACCGCCATTACACTCCCGCGTGAAACCTTCCCTACGCAACAACCCGAACTACACCCAAACTTACGATCACCCTGCGCTGCCTATCCGCAGAACACACGTTTCGGCGGCCCGAAGGCTGCCTGCCGACTCGTGCGACCGGCGATCTTCAGGGTTATGCCCCTGCGCGCATCCGCTCCACAGCATGCACCACTTCGGCAGCCACGGTAGCGATTTCCTGATCCCCACGAACCTCGGCAAAACGTCCAAGGCTGCGATAGTGGTCAATCACCGGCGCAGTGAGCGACTGATAGTTCCCGATGCGCCCCTGAAAACAGGCTTCCGTATCATCGGCGCGCTGCACCAGTTCGGCACCATCCACGTCACAGAAGCCGTCCCGCTTCGGGGGCTGAAGGAAGACGTTGTAAATGCGCTGGCAGACGGGACAGTTCCTACGACCCGTAATCCGACGCAATAATAGATTATAGTCCACCTGCAGGCTGATCGCAACGATAGGCAGCGCCCCGGGCCGGGCGGCTAGCTGGCTGTCGAGCCAGTGGGCCTGCGGCAAAGTACGCGGGAAGCCATCCAGAATGAATCCGTTGCGGGTATCCGGCTGGTTGAGGCGAACGGCCACCATCTGGTTGACCAGATCGTCCGGGACCAGATTGCCGCACTGCATGATCTCACGCGCAGCACGACCCAACTCGGTTCCCTCGGCCACGTTGGCGCGAAGCAGGTCGCCGGTGGAAATCTGGGGAATCTCCCAGAGCCGCATCAGCTCCTTGGCCTGCGTGCCCTTGCCCACACCGGGAGCACCCAGCAGCAGAATGGGCCCCGGGGTGACAGCATGGCCCAGATGCGAGGCAACGCTCGTTGCACTGGAACTCGTGCCTGCCATTACCAGGTCTTCCTGCCGCGTACGCGACCGGAACGGGCGCTGAAGCCGTCGTAGTGGCGCATGATCAGCTGCGATTCAATCTGGTTAGCCGTATCCATGGCCACACCTACCACGATCAGAAGCGAGGTTCCGCCGAAGTAAAAGTTCATGTGCAGACCGTTGGTGACCCAGGCCGGCAGCCGCTCAAAGAAGTTGCCCACGAGCCAGAGATGGTTCAGGTGGATACCGGAGATCAGGAAAGTCGGCACCAGCGAGATCAGGATCAGATAGACGGCTCCGACCAGCGTGATGCGGGTCAGAATGTCGTTGATGTAGTCCGACGTACGGCGTCCGGGACGAATGCCGGGGATGAACGACCCTGACTTGCGCATATTGTCGGCAATGTCATCCGGACGGAAGACGATGGAGATGTAAAAGTAGGCGAAGAAGATAATGGCTACCATGTAAAGCAGCTCATACCACGGTTCACCCGGCTGCAGATTGGCTACCACTGCTGAAAGCCACTTGCTGGACTGGACAAAGTTGACCTGGCTGAAAAGCAGCGGAACCGAAAGAATGGAGGCAGCGAAGATGACCGGCATTACGCCGCCAGAGTTGACCTTGAGCGGCAGGTGCGAGCTCAGGCCGCCCATCATGCGTCGACCGACGATGCGCCGGGCCGACTGTACCGGGATACGTCGTTCGGCGCTTTCCACGTAGACAATGAAGGCCACTATGGCCAGCATGGCCACCAGCAGGATGAGCATGGCAAAGCCAGTAAAGCCACCCCAGGCATCGGTGCGCATCTTCTCCACCAGATCGGCAATGCCGCGTGGAATACCCACGACAATACCCGCAAAGATCAGCAGGCTCATGCCGTTGCCGATGCCGCGATCGGTGATCTGCTCGCCGAGCCACATGATGAAAGCAGAGCCGGTGGTCAGTGTGAGCACCGTCAGCAGGATGAAAGCCGGTCCGGAGATGATAACCATCCCCTGACTGGTCAGACCGAAGGCGATGGCAATCGACTGGAAGGCCGCCAGAATGACGGTGAGATAACGCGTCCACTGGGTGATCTTGCGACGGCCCAGTTCCCCTTCTTTCTGCAGGCGTGCCAGCGGCTCATAGACCACAGTCAGCAACTGAAAAATGATCGACGCCGTGATGTAGGGCATGATGCCGAGGGCGAAGATCGTAAAACGGCGGAGGTTGCCGCCGGAGAACATATCCAGCAGACCCAGTGCCGAGCCACCCTGGCTGCGGAAGAACTGGTCCAGCAGCTTGCTGTTGACGCCAGGGGTTGGGAATTGCGCACCCAGGCGGTAAATGGCCAGCAAGCCCATGGTAAAGAAGACCCGCTTGCGCAGGTCGGGAATACGAAAGATATTGAGAAACTTGTCCATGGTGGAACCTGAACCCCGCTTACTCCATGACAGATGGCAGTTGCCCGAACGACCCGATGGTCCCGATGGGAGATGCTGCCGACAGAACCCGAATCTGAGTTAAGGCCATGGTATCTCGCCATGGCCCCTGTTGTCCCGCTGCTTACGCCTTGGGCTCAGCTGCCAGCGAAATGGCCTTGCCGCCAGCCTTTTCAATCTTCTCGATAGCCGCCTTGGAGAACTTGTGGGCGGTGATCGTGATGGGCGTGGTGATCTCGCCGTTGGCCAGGATCTTGATCATGGCCTTGCGGCTGGCGGCCAGCCCGAGCGGACGGTAGTCCTCAAGCGTAATCGTCGAGACCGACTTATCCGCCACCACTTGCGCAATGCGGCTCAGGTTGATGGCCGTGTACTCGACACGGAAGACGTTGGTGAAGCCACGCTTGGGCAGACGGCGATGCAGCGGCATCTGGCCGCCCTCAAAACCACGCATGAGGCTGGAGCCGGAACGCGATCCCTGCCCCTTGTGTCCTCGGGTCGAGGTCTTGCCCATGCCGGAGCCCATACCGCGCCCGACACGTTTCCGTTCCACATTGGCGCGCTTGGGAGCGCGCAGATTCGAAAGATTCTTTGCCATGATGTCCTCGCTGATGCGCCGCCGACCGAAGCCGACGACTCGCGTTGGTGAAGGATGCCTGCCTTGCGGCCGGTTACTGCTCGATGATGCGGACCAGATGCGGGACGGCCTGAACCATGCCACGCAGCGACGGTGTATCCACCCGCTCGACGATCTGGTTGAGGCGGGTAAAACCGAGTCCGGCGACGATCTTCTTATGCTTGACCGGGGTGCAGATGGCCGAGCGGTAGTACTGAATGCGCAGTGTCTTGTTCGTGGTCATGAATTACAGCTCCTCCACGCTCTTGCCGCGCATGGCTGCCACTTCCTCACGGTCGCGGAGCTGGGTGAGCGCGTCAAAGGTGGCCTTGATGACGTTATGCGGATTGGCCGTGCCGAGGCTCTTGGTGAGCACGTTCTGTACGCCGGCAGAGGTCATGACGGCGCGGACGGCACCACCGGCGATCACACCGGTACCTTCCGGAGCCGGCTTGAGCAGCACCTGCCCGGAGCCGAAGCGGCCCAGGACCTGATGCGGGATCGTGGTCTCGGTCAGATGCACCTTGACCAGGTTCTTCTTGGCCGACTCGATGCCCTTGCGGATGGCCTGAGGAACCTCGCGTGCCTTGCCGGAGCCGTATCCGACCACACCGGCCGTGGCGTCGCCGACGACGACCAGCGCCGCAAACGACATGTTCTTGCCGCCCTTGACGACCTTGGTCACGCGGTTGATGGCAACCACCTGATCCTTGAGATTGAACTGGTTGGCATCCAGCTTACGTGTGAGTATCGCCATTGATTTTCTGCGTCCTTCCGCGCGCCTTGCGCGCGCTTCCATCCTCTTGAAACATTCCCCGGCGGCAGCCTGCCC
>JAKBAG010000003.1 GCA_021809235.1 Acidobacteriota bacterium | reverse complement strand
GGAATCTGCAATTCGGCTATGCCGAGCTGGTCTGGCACTTCGAGCGTCCGTTTGGCTTGCAGCACTGACTCCACCTCCCAGGAAATTGGATGGAAAACAAAACCGCGTCGGGCAGAGTGCCCAACGCGGTTTTGCAATCTGGGGACAAGTATGGCAGAAATCGAATAATTCCATGCCACTTCGAGAAGATTATTTTTCGTCCGGAGTCTTGCGTCGCTTTGTGACGATTACGCCAGCACTTTCAGCCATTTGCAAATCTCGGCTGCGGGATTTTCTGCGCGAAAGATGGCAGCCGAGACGGCAACGGCACTTGCGCCTGCTGCAAGGATGGCGGGGGCAGTGTCCAGCGTGATGCCTGCGGCGGCAACGAGTACCGGCGCGTTGCCAGCGAGTGCGCGAAAGCGGCGGACGCCATTGATCCCGATGGGGGTCGCATCGGTCTGCTTGGTCGTGGTGGGGAAAATCGGGCCGAAAGCGATGTAATCGACTGGTTGGGCGAGAGCGGCAGTAAGCGCAGTTTCGCTGCTGGCAGAGGTGCCGACGATGCGCTCCTTGCCGAGCAGGGCACGTGCGGCAAGCGGCGGCAAATCTCCTGCGTCCACATGAACGCCATCGAATCCTGCGGCAAGGGCTACGTCGACACGATCATCGAGAACAAGACGGACATGGTCGGCTGGCAGCAGCGCGCGCAGAATCTGAGCGTCGGCAAAGACCTGAGCGTCGGTATCCCGCTTATTCCGGTATTCGAGCAGCATGAGGTCAGTAGCGGCCAGTTCCCTGCCGAGCTGCGTGAGAAACTCCACGCGGGCCTCTGCCTGAGTCGGAAGAATGCCCGCGTCGAGAATGGGATACAGATTGGGGATGGAGTAGGAGTGGGGGAGGGTCATGGTCAGATCCGGAATTCAGGCGCCTGGCATCTCGTCGGCGGAAGGTCCGTAGGTGCCAGGGATTTTGGCTCCCATCAGACGCAAATCGACGCCTAGCTGGGCGCGATGATGGATGCCGTGGCTGAGCACCCAGGTGCGGAATATCTCCCACTTGGGCCCCTGGACGAAGACCTGATCGCCCATGGTGAGTTTCCAGGTGTCCATCCAACGCGCAGGGTCAAAGGATGCCAGCACTGCTTTGGACTTCGCCAGCTCGGTGTCGAACTTCTGGAGCAGTTCGGCTGTGCTGGTAGCCGAGTACGGCGTGAAGCCGGAATGCATGTCGAGAACGTCGAGCGATAGCGTGGCGACAGGCCACTCGGTGAATATCTCCGCGGTGTGGCCAGCGAGGCGACCGAGCGTCATGGATTTGGGATGGGAGCGGAAGTTGAAGTCCGCATCGGCGGGTATGGCAGCCAGCATCCGGCGGGTGATGGCGATTTCGCGGTCGTATTCGGCGAGAAGTTCGCGGATGGCATCCATGGTGGTATCTCCTTGAATCTTTTTCCCGTAGCGGGAGGTGATGCAAGGCTAGCACAGTACAAATTAAAAAGCGAATAAAAGGCGATGAATCCTGCGGCAGGCCGCAACGACGGAGTGGTTACTCAGACGTTGCGGCGAGCCAGAAAGCGCTCCATGAACTTGGTGTCGAAGTTGCCGTCGCGGAAGTCTTCGTCGGCGAAGATCTCCTGATGGAGCGGGATGGAGGTTTCTATGCCCTGCACGACGAACTGGCTGAGTGCGCGCTCCATGCGAGCGATGGCCTCAGTGCGGTCCTTACCGTGGACGATGAGTTTGGCAATCAGCGAATCGTAGTAGGGGGGGACGACGCCTTCCGAGTACTGGGCTGTGTCCACGCGAACGCCATTGCCGCCGGGGGTGTTGAAGGCGGTGATGCGACCGGCGCTGGGGGTGAACTTGACCGGATGCTCGGCGTTGATGCGGCACTCGATGGCGTGGCCGCGCATGGGAATCTCGGCCGGGAGAATCTGGTCAAGCCGCTCGCCGGAGGCGATGCGAAGCTGGGCCTTGACGAGATCGATACCCGTGATGGCCTCGGTGACGGGATGCTCGACCTGGATGCGGGTGTTCATCTCAATGAAGTAGATGGATCCATCCTCGTCCATAAGGAACTCGATGGTGCCCGCATTCTGGTAGCCGATGTCGCTGAGACAGCGCTTGAGCGTAGCAGCGATTTCAGCTCGGATTTTGGGTGTGACCTGGAGGCTTGGCGCTTCTTCGATCAGCTTCTGGTGTCGGCGCTGGATGGAGCATTCGCGCTCGTGCAGAACCTCAACGTTGCCGTGCTCATCAGCCAGGACCTGGAACTCGATGTGGCGTGGCCTCTCGATGAACTTCTCCATGTACATCTCACCGTTGCCGAAGGCATTGGCGGCCTCTGTGGAAGCGGCGTGGTACAGGTTGGGCAGCTCCTCGGCTGAGCGGACAATGCGCATGCCACGGCCACCACCGCCGGCCTTGGCCTTGAGGATGACTGGATAGCCAACCTTCGAGGCCCACTGGAGCGCGTCTTCGGCGGATTCAATGACACCGTCGGAACCAGGGAGGATGGGTACCTTGGCCTTCTTCATGGCCTGGCGCGCCTTTTCCTTTTCGCCCATCAGGCGCGTTACCTCCGGAGGCGGTCCGATGAACTTGATATTGGAAGCACGGCAGACCTCGGCGAAGTTGGCATTTTCGCTGAGCAGGCCGTAGCCGGGATGGATGGCATCGACGTTGGCGATCTCTGCCGCGGAGATGACGGCGGGGACGTTGAGATAGCTATCCCCCGGACGCGGCGGTCCAATGCAGATGGCTTCATCGGCAAAGCGGACATGGAGCGAGTGGCGGTCTGCCTCAGAGTAAACGGCGACGGTGCGGATGCCCATTTCACGGCAGGCGCTGATGACGCGGAGGGCAATCTCCCCGCGATTGGCGATGAGAACTTTGCGAATCATGGGCACGTCAGACCGTCCGGATGGCGAAGAGCGGCTGACCATACTCAACCGGCTGCCCGTTGGTGACCAGACACTTGACGACCTCTCCGGCGGCGTCTGCCTCGATCTCGTTCATGAGCTTCATGGCTTCGACAATGCAGATGACCTGGCCCTGGGTGACGCGGTCGCCAATGGAGACAAAGGCAGGCGAGCCGGGTGCAGGAGAAGCGTAAAAGGTGCCGACGATGGGCGACTTGACGATGTGGAGATTCTCCTCCGCCGGAGCTGCCGAAGCTGCCGGCGCGGCCGGCGCCTGGGTAACCGGAGCTGCTGCTGCCACCGGAGCCGGAGCAGCGGGAGCAACAGCCATGAGGCGGGCCAGAGAGGCCAGATCAAGACCGGCACTGGGGGAAGCAGCTGGCTGTACAACGGCAGAGGCGAACTTAAGACGGATTTTGACGTCGTCGCGGTCGAGATCAAACTCGGCTACGTCATTTTCCTTGAGGAAGGCGATGAGTTCTTTGAGGTTTTCGATTTTGCTGGCTTCCATTGCTTGCTTCCTGCTCCTGTTGCGGAGAGTATGCTCCTCGGATGGTTATAACTGAATGAGCGCGGTTGGCGCGGATGCGGTCAGATTGCGGCAGCCGCTACGCTCCACCACAACGGTGTCTTCGATACGGATGCCGAACTGTCCGGGAAAATAGACGCCCGGCTCGATGGTGATGACCATGCCGGATTGTAGCTTCGCTTTCTGCCGCGCAGCAATGCGGGGCTGTTCATGAATCTGCAATCCTACACCGTGGCCGGTGGAGTGGGAAAATGCTTCGGCCATGCCTGCATTCCGCAGGATGCTGCGCGCAGCCTCATCAACAGCCTGACAGAGGACGCCGGAGCGGACACGGGAAACGCCTGCCTGCTGGGCGGCAAGCACAGCCTCATAGGCCCGGAGCTCATGCGGAGTCGGTTTGCCAAGGAAGACGGTACGCGTCATATCGGAACAGTAACCCTTGAGGATAACACCGAAGTCGAGCGTGACCGGACCGCGACGCGGGAGCCGAGCGCTGCTTGCACGGCCATGCGGTAATGACGAACGCGCTCCGGAGGCGACAATGGTCTCAAACGACATGCCTTCGGCTCCGCGCAGGCGGGCCTGATGTTCGATCTCTGCTGCGACGGCCAGCTCGGTGAGGCCGGGACGCAGAAAGCCGAGAATATGGTCGAACAGCCGACAGCCGAGGGCTGCGGCCTCAGCCATGATTTCCAGCTCGCCGGCATCCTTGCGCTGGCGAAGCTCGGATACCCACGGCTGCGGAGCAGGCTGGAGATAGCTGCGGCGTAGGCGGCCAGGCAGAAGGGCGCGCAGTCGTTCCAGTTCGGCGACGGTGATCTGCTCGGCGTCATAGAACAGAGCGGAAATCTCCGGCTGGGAAGTAGCCCAATGCAGGGCAGCATTGGCGGGGGCAACTTCGATAATTTCGATGCCGATTCCGGCTATCTCCTGGGCAGCCTGCGCCCGATAGCGTCCATCGGTGAAGAAGATAGCCTGGCGCGAAGAGACGATGAGAGCTCCGCTGGAGCCGGTAAAGCCGGTAAGCCAGCGAAGATCGGGTGGGTGCGTGACCAGCAGAGCCGGGGTTTGGGCAGCACTGAGAAGTCGGCGCAAAGATGTAAGTCGGCGATTCATCCCAGCAACAGGTATACCACCCGGAGCGGCACGATGGCGACTGGGAACCATGAATCACGTTTCATGAAACAAGGGTTGTGTGGACGAAAGCCGGATGACGGCAGGCGAGGATCGGAGCAGATGCTGCCGTGGGAAGCCTAAAGCGCTGAGCGAACTGGCTTTCGGTCGGAAGATTCGGGGCTGAGAGCGGCGTCAGCTGCGTTGCGGTTCGACTGCTGATCCATCCATTCATCGAGCCTGGAGCGCTTGAAGCGCCAGCGATTGCCGAGCTTGAAGGCGGGCACAAAGCCCTCGGAAGCGTACTTATAGAGGGTGTCAGGCGATATGCCAAGGTAATCGGAGGCCTGCCGGATATCCATGACTTCGCGAATCTCGGGTACGAGCAGGTTACGTTTTTCTGCCAGGCGCATGGAACCCCTCCCCAGTGCGGATGAATCGGTGCGCGGGGAACTCTGGATGCCCCCGGCTGTACCTCTTTTTTAGCCCTGTTTTGGCGGAGTTACAAGTGAATTTGCGGGATTTTTCCGGAATTGCAATGGAGCAGACCGGCGTAAAACAGGTACTGCACATAGGAGATACCGGGGATTGCGGCGCACGTTGGGGCGGTGCGCAATCCTTAGTTGTTGCCGGTTATGGTGCGGAAAAGAAATGCCCCGGAAAGGGTACTCTCCGGGGCAGCGAGACAAGAATGGAGAGCAAGAGTTAAACTTTTGCTTCCAGATCCTTGATTACATTGAAGAATCGCTCATCAAGGCGGCGGTTTGTGGCAACAGCTTCCTTGATGGTGATGTCGGTGATGTCGGTACCTTTGAGGACGGCAATGCGACCCCACTTCTGCTGGTGGACCATGTCGATGGCGTGGAGGCCGTAACGCTGCCCCAGGATGCGATCGAAGGCCGTGGGCGAGCCGCCACGTTGGGTGTGGCCGAGGTTGACGGAGCGGGTCTCGAAGCCGGTCTTCTCTTCAATAAGCTTCGCCAGGGCCTCGCCGATGCCGGACAGACGCGCATGGCCGAAGGAATCGACCTCACCGGAGCCTAGCACCTGGCCACCGGAGGGCAGATGGCAGCCTTCGGCGACAACGACCAGACCGTAGTGCTTGCCGCGATCGTAGTTGTACTTGAGCAGCTTCGAGACGTGGTCGATATCGATTTCCTTTTCGGGCACGAGAACAACGTCGGCCCCACCGGCAACGCCAGCGGCGTAGGCGATCCAGCCGGCATCGCGACCCATGACCTCGATGACGACGACGCGATTGTGGGAGTCGGCTGTGGTGCGGATGCGGTCGACGGCCTCGGTGGCGATGGCGACGGCAGTGTCATAGCCGAAGGTGGCGTCTGTACCATTGATGTCATTGTCGATGGTCTTGGGCACGCCAACGCCCGGGATACCGGCTTCGGTGAGCGCGAGGGTGACCGACTGGGTATCATCGCCGCCTAGCGCGATCAAAGCGTCAATCTTGTTGGCCTGCAGAACTTCCTTGACTTTTTCAATGCCGCCGGGGATTTTCTTGACGTTGGTGCGGGAGGAATGCAGGATGGTGCCGCCTTGCAGCTGGATACCGTCCACCTTTTCCAGGGTGAGCGGGATCCACTGGTTATCCAGAACGCCGCGCCATCCGTTGAGAAAGCCGACAAACTCATCGCCGTAGGTGTTGATGCCTTTGCGGACGGCCGCGTAGATTACGGCGTTCAGGCCGGGGCAATCGCCTCCGCCGGTCAAAAGTGCTACTCGCATCGTGCCAGTCTCCTTCTTGCTTGCATATTTTGGGATAAGGTTGCTTGGATGATAAGGGACTGCCACCGAAGCGGCAGCCCAGGCCACAGGAATTTGGAAGCCCGTGCCGGAGACACGCTCAGGCGCGTCCGGCAAATTCGCGAGTTTCCGTATAGACGCGAATTTTTTCGCCGGTTTTGACAAAGAACGGAACCCGGATTTCCAGGCCGGTTTCAAGTTTTGCCGGCTTGGTGACGGCACCGCTGGCGGTGTCTCCGCGCACGCCCGGTTCGGTGTATGCGACGGCCAGTTCCACCTGCTGCGGAAGGTCAAGTCCGATGGGATTTCCGTTGAACTTATGCAGGCGGATCATGGAGCCTTCAAGGAGAAACTGCAGGGCATCGCCCATCATCTCTTCGGTGAGCTGGAGGGTCTCAAAGGATTCCTGATCGAGAAAGTAGGAGCCGTCGGCATCGGAGTAGAGGTAGCTTGCATCGACGGTGACCAGATCGGGCTCGCGGAATTTTTCACCGGCCTTAAAGGTCTTGTCGAAGACGGCACGTGTGAGCAGATTGCGCATCTTGAGCCGGACCAGAGTCTGGCCGCCGCGAGCGGTGGGTGTGGAGACTTCGACATCGAGGCAGACGTAGGGCACGCCCTCGTGCTCGAAGAACATTTTGCGTTTGATTTCGATGGCTTCCTGAATGCCCGCCAAGGGGAATCCTTTCCTCAGGGAAAATTGGGAGTTGAACCGGCAGGTTTGGATGCCGGGAACAGTTCAGAATAGCAGCCGTCACACGGAAATGAGCGTTGCAAAACGGGATTTACCGGATACGCCGCACCCAATGATGCGTGAAAGTGGTTGAATGGTAGAGATGCCGCATACGGGAGCCTATCTGCTGCTGAGCTTTGTCACGGTGGTGGCCGTATTTCTGCTGCTTCTGCTGCAGTTGACGCGGTTGGGCTATGTGCTGCGTTCGTCAATCCCGGATCGACCCAGGCGCCGCATGTTTCTGGCATCAGTTGCGTTTTTTCTGACGTTTGCCGGAGTGCGCCTGCTGGTGCACTTTGTGGTGGCTGGAACGGGGCCGTTTGTCTGGGTGATGGTAAGGGGGCGGCATATCCATCACCTGGTCTGGGGGATTCTGATCCTGCTCCTGGTGGGCTATGGATGGCTGATGGACCTGGGACGGACGCATACGCCAACAGGGATACTGATCAGCCGCATCCTCTCCATTGCCTATGGGGTGGGAGCCGCACTGACGCTGGACGAGTTTGCGCTCTGGCTGGATCTGAATCCGGATGCGTACTGGTTGAAGCAGGGGGGACGGCTGAGTATCGATGCGGTAGTGCTGTTTGGCTCCTTGCTGATGATGGGTGCCTGGGGGGCACCGTTTTTTCAGGGATTGCAGCGATTGTGGCGGCGCGGAGGATCAGTGAGGCGCCGCATTGGGCATCCTAGCCGGCGTGGGAAGTGGACTCGTCGGCGTAAAGCTGACGAATCTGCTCCGCGTAACGCTCATTGAGGACACGTCGCTTGAGCTTGAGGCTTGGGGTGAGTTCGCCCCCCTCCTGCGACCACTCGTCGGGAACGACGAGGAAGCGCTTGATGGTTTCAAAGCTGGCAAGGGTGTGATTGACATCGGCGACAATGTGCTCGAAGCGGTTGATGACTCGAGGGTGGGCGACGAGGCGGGCGCGGTTGGAGACGTCAATTCCCTGCCCGGTTGCCCAGGCCTCCAGTGCGGCCATATTCGGGCTGATGAGCGCAGCGAGGAATTTGTGTTTATCGCCGATGAGGGCAGCGTTGGAGACAAGCGTGTCGGTCTTGAGCTTGTTCTCAATGGGCTGGGGAGCAACGAGCTTGCCGCCGGAGGTTTTGAGCAGCTCCTTCTTGCGGTCCGTGATGGAGATGAAACCATCGTCATCGATGCTGGCAATGTCGCCGGTGGCAAACCAGCCGTCGTCCTGCAGGCACTCGGCGGTGGCGTCGGGCTTGTTCCAGTAGCCGCGAAAGATGGATGGACCGCGGACGAGCAGTTCTCCGTCGGAGGCAAGGCGACACTCGACATTCTGCAGCGGCTGGCCGACAGTGCCCATTTTGCTCGCTCCGGGAAAGTTGACGGATATGACAGGTGAGGTTTCCGTGAGGCCGTATCCCTCCTGCACGACGATGCCGACAGAGGCAAACCAGTAGCCGGTTTCAGTGCCAAGGGGTGCGCCGCCGGAGACGAAGTTGTTCACCGCACCACCGAAGGCTGCGCGGACCTTGCGGTAGACGAGTCGATCGGCCAGCCGCCAGCTGAGAGCGGTGGGACGGCGGCCGGCGATCAGCGTCTGGCAGTGGCGGCGACCCACGGCGAGCGCCCAGCGAAAGATGCGCGCGCTGAGCGGTGAAGCTGAGGTCTTAAGCTCGACCCCGGCGCGGATTTTCTCATAAACACGTGGGACTCCAATGAACTCCGTGGGGTGAAACTGGAGCATCATGGCCGGAAGCTTGTCCATTTGGGAGCAGTAGGCGATCTGGCAGTTGCAGTAAGCTAGCAGGTAATCGAACATACGTTCGAAAATGTGGGGCAGCGGCAGATAGCTGATGCAGCGCGGCTGATCCCCGGTGCGGATGCGGGGCATGGAGCCGATAACGTTGGCTACGATGTTGCCGTGGGTGAGCATTGCGCCTTTGGATTCGCCGGTGGTGCCGCTGGTATAGACCAGGGTGGCGAGATCGTCGGGAGTGGTACGAGCCAGTTCGGCATCGAATTCACAGTCGGACTGCGGGGTATTGGGAAAATCGACGAGCAGTGTGGAGAAGCTCGACCAGTCCTGCAGCAGGTCATCGGGGTGGGCTGGATCAGAATCGAAGAGGACGATTCGCTCAAGGACGGTGGACTGCCGGACGCTGGCGATGGCTCGCGCATGGGTGGTGTGGGATGTGAAGAGGATGCGGCTGCCGGAGTCAGCCAGTTGGGCAGCGGCCTGCGACGGCGTGAGTGTGGGATAAATGGGAACGACGATGGCTCCGAGAGCCAGGATGGCGTGATCTGTGACTGCCCACTCCCAGCGATTTTCGCTCAGGATCGCTACACGATCACCACGGCGGATGCCCCAGTGGCGCAGCGCCTGGGCGACGGAACGCACACGCTGATCCATTTGCGAGGCGCTGAGTGAGCACCAGGTATCGTCAGCATCCTGCCATTGCAGGATGCCGTCCTGGCCGGAACGTACCCGATGCAGATAGATGTCATTGAGAGTAGCAATGGGCGGGCGGGATGGTGTGGTCGACATGCGACGAGGCTCCTGCTGAGAAGGCGCACGTGCGGCATCGCGCCGGATTCCTGATGCGGAATTGTAGCAGGATGCACGGAAACGCAGAAATGCAGGGGGTGCCGGTGGAAGCAATGGTTGGGAACAGGAAACGCAAGGAAAAAAGAGAAGACAAAGGCATTGCTGTTCCGATACAACGGGAGGAGTGACGAAAGCAGAGACAAGCCAGAGCAATACAGAGGTTCGACTGGAGCAGACGCTGGGTCTGTTCAGCTCGACGACGATTGTGGCCGGCTCCATGATTGGCTCGGGGATTTTTCTGGTTGCCGCGGAGATTGCCCGGATCACACAGTCGGCATGGCTGTTTCTGGCAGCCTGGGTGGTAACGGCGGCGATGACGATGATAGGCGCACTGTGCTACGGCGAGCTGGCAGCAATGATGCCAAAGGCTGGCGGACAGTATGTCTATCTGCGCGAGGCATTGGGGCCGCTGTGGGGATTTCTGTATGGGTGGACACTGTTTCTGGTGATCCAGACCGGAACGATTGCCGCTGTATGTGTGGGATTTGGCAAGTTTCTGGGGGTGTTTTTCCCAACCATTTCCAGCAGCCACTGGCTTTGGCACATCGCCCATGTTCCGGTGGTGCAGGTGGGACCAGTGGCGCTGGGAAATATGGAAATTGGCGTGAATACGGCCAACCTGACCGGATTGCTGCTGGTGATTCTGCTGGCGGCTATCAATGCGCTGGGTGTGCGGCTGGGTGCGCTGGTACAGAATGTTTTTACCACCGCCAAGGGATTGTCTTTGCTGGCGATGGTGGCACTGGGGTTAACGGTGGGGCGGCATGCGGCTGCGATTCATGCCAACTTTGGCGCAGGGATGGAAGCTGGCTGGACGAAGCTGCATCCACTGGTAACGAGGGCCAATGGGGCGACGACGATGGTCTCCGTGGTGGTGCTGCTGGCGGTGGTGCAGGTCGGTTCACTGTTCTCTGCCGATGCGTGGAACAACGTGACGTTTACAGCAGGCGAGGTGAAGAATCCCCAGCGGAATCTGCCGTTGTCATTGGCGCTGGGGACGGGTTCCGTGCTGACGCTGTATTTCCTGATCTCGCTGGCATACCTGCTGGTGCTACCGCTGCATGGGGATCCGCATGGGGCGACGGTGATGGCTCGGGGGATTGCCTATGCGACGGATGATCGTGTGGGGACGGCAGTGCTGGAGGCAATTTTCCCGGGCGTGGGCACGGCGCTGATGGCTCTGGCGATTCTGATCTCGGGATTTGGATGCGCGAACGGAATGACGCTGGCAGGTGCACGCGTGTACTATGCGATGAGTCAGGACGGATTGTTCTTTCGGTCCGTGGGAAGACTGCACCGCAGGACGAGAACGCCGGTGGCAGGACTGGCGGTACAGGCGGCGTGGACGGTGCTGCTATGCATCTCCGGTTCGTTTGGCCAGTTGCTGGACTATGTGATCTTTGCCGTGCTGGTCTTTTACATTCTGACGATTGCCGGGCTGATGGTGCTGCGCGTAAAGCGGCCGGATGCGGAAAGACCGTATCGGGCGGTGGGCTACCCGGTGCTGCCGGTGATCTACATCGCGATGGCCACGTGGATCTGTATCGTATTATTGCGGTACAAGCCACAGTACACATGGCCGGGACTGGGGATCGTACTGCTGGGGATTCCTGTGTATTTTTTCTGGACCCTGGGTGGCAGGGGGTTGCCGCCGAGGGATCATCCTTTGCTGGAAATCGATTGAGGAGGAACTGACTCATCTATGGCGAGTCTGTGGAAGATCAAGCCGCTGGCGCTGCTGCACCAGGAGGCTCAGGAAGAAGGCGAACATACCCTGAAGCGATCCTTGGGAGCGCTGAACCTGATCATGCTTGGGATTGGCGCGATTATCGGTGCGGGCATCTTTGTGCTCACAGGCCAGGCAGCAGCCCGGCATGCCGGACCGGCCGTGGCGCTGAGTTTTGTACTGGCCGGGATCACCTGCGCGTTTGCCGGACTGTGCTACGCGGAGTTTGCCTCGATTATCCCGATTGCAGGTTCAGCCTACACCTATGGTTACGCGACGCTGGGCGAGTTTGTTGCCTGGGTAATTGGCTGGGACCTGGTGCTCGAGTATGCATTTGGCGCGGCAACAGTGGCCTCCGGATGGGCCGGGTACTTCAACAGCTTTCTGCAGCAGTTGCACATTTATATTCCACCGCAACTGACGGCAACTACGGGAACGGTGCTGGTTTTTTATCAACAGCAGTGGACTCCGCTGATGAGCCTGCCACCGGGTGTAAGCGATGCTGGATTGCCGCATGTAACCGGTCTATTCAACCTGATTGCGATTCTGGCCATTCTAGTGGTGACGGCCATTCTGGTAGTGGGCATCCAGGAGTCGGCCTCACTGAATACGGCAATCGTCATCGTGAAGCTGGCGATTGTGGGCGTGTTCATAGTGGTGGGTGTCTACTTCCTGATGCGTCATCCGCAGGTGGCGCATGCTAACTGGCATCCGTTCATTCCGCCAAGGGATTCCCATGGGAACTTTGGCGTGATGGGTATTGCAGCCGGTGCAGCTTCCATCTTCTTCTCCTATATCGGCTTCGATGCTGTCTCGACGGCGGCACAGGAGGCAAAGAATCCGCAGCGGGATATGCCGATCGGCATATTGGGCTCGCTGGTTTTCTGCACGCTGCTGTACATTGTGGTGTCCACTATTTTGACCGGGCTGGTGAACTATCGCTCGCTGGATGTGGCCGCGCCGGTGGCACTGGGCATTGATGCAACCGGAGTGAGCTGGGGGTCGATTCTGGTGAAGATCGGCGCGATCTTCGGTTTGGGCACGGTGATGCTGGTGATGCTGCTGGGCCAGTCGCGCGTCTTCTTCTCGATGTCTCGGGATGGACTGCTGCCAAAGTGGGCCTCGGAGATTCATCCCAAGTTCCGTACGCCGTGGAAGTCCACGATTATTGTGGGAGTAGTGGTTGCCTTGATGCCAGCATTTCTGCCGATTGACCGGCTGAGCGAGCTGGTGAATATCGGCACTCTGCTTGCCTTTATGATTGTCTGTGCCGGCGTGTGGATCCTGCGAGTTCGGCATCCGGATATGCATCGGCCATTCAAGACGCCGCTGGTGCCGTTTGTGCCAATCATGGGCATTCTGACGGCGCTGTTCCTGATGGTGCAACTGCCGCGCATTACCTGGATTGTGATGCTGAGCTGGCTGGTGGTCGGACTGGGGATCTACTTTACCTATTCCATCAAACACAGTCGCGTACAGAAGATGGGCTAGCAAATACAAGATACAAGAAAAACAAAGGCCGCGGAGATGACTCCGCGGCCTTCGCTCTAATAGCTGGAAAAGAGCCTACTCGGACTGGGCCAGCCAGGCGCGGGTATCAAGCATAGTTCGCTGATCGAGCGCCCAGATGCGGTCGGTCATCTCATACGCCGGTTTTCCCTGCCGGGCGGCCTTCTGGAACTCGCTGGCTATGGTCTGCATTTTGGCATCCAGATCATCCAGGAAATTGAGCATGAGCGCTTCGGGGATCATGGGCAGCTTGGGAGAACCGAATTCCAGGCGGCCATGATGCGAAAGGATGAGGTGAAGCACGATGGTGCGCAGACGCGGAGGAAAGTCAGGAATGGAGTCGATGGCGCGCTCCACCATGGAGATTCCGATGGGAATGTGCCCCAGGAGCTGGCCTTCCGTTGTGTACTCAAAGCCTGTCTGCCAGCTGAGCTCGTGAATCTTGCCAATATCATGCAGCAGGATGCCGGTGTAGACGAGATCAGGCGAAACAATGGGATAGTGCGGAACAACACGCTGTGCCAGCCCCAGCAGGCTGACCACATGCTCCAGGAGTCCACCCAGCCAGGCATGGTGAAGCTGACGGGCTGCGGGCGCCTGCTGATAGGCCTGCTGCAACTGGGGATCATCGATGAGCACATGAAGCAGTCGACGCAAATGCGGGCTCTCCAGGGAGTCGATAACCTGAAGCAGAGATTGCCACATGAGCGTCACGTTCTGCGTGGTGGCAGGAAGAAGTTCGGAGCGATCATACTCAGTGGCTGTGGCCAGCCGTAGCTTCTCCACTTTTAGCTGAAGGCTGCCATCGAAACGTGAGGCCAACGCTCGGACTTTGATGACATCGCCGCGCTCAAAAGGAGTGGAGACGTCGGGATGAGAGGGATCCCAGATGCGTGACTCTATCTGCCCGGTACAGTCGCCCAGGGTGAGACTGAGGTAGGGTTTGCCGGTCTTGGTAGTTCGCAGCTGACGGCTTAGGACGAGGAAGATGCCATCGATGCTCTGATTCTCCGGCAAAGCAGCCAGATCGGCAATGCTAAGACCCTTCATGCTGATGCCACCTTGTTGCCTGCGAAAAGATAGAGGGCCTCAAAGCGAGGCCCTGGAGAGTTACTGCTGTGTGCCGGATGGTGCGGCAGGAGTGGAAGTTGGAGCCTGATCTGTACTTGGTGCCGGTGCGCCTTTGACGGGGCCCGCAGGCGTGTATTGCAACGGCTGCTTTGGAGTCTTTACTTCCTTCTGATCCTCGTAGCGTGTCTTTGGCAGGCCGACAACCTTGACCTTCTTGGCGTGCTTCTTCTTTTTCTTCGAGGAGGTGTCGCCATTCAAGCCAAGCGGAGCTGACTGGAGTTGCTGATTGGCAACCTCGGTGGGATCCGGTGGCGCAGGAGCATACTGATCCTCAGCCTGATTGAAGAAGGCATCCTTCTTGTTTTTCTTGTTCTTCTTCCTGGTCTTTTTCTCGGTTTCGGCGCGCTGGCTGAAACGGGTTTTTACCCGCTTGACAGGTGCCTGTACGAGAGGATTCACCGGTTCGTCGGAGGAGGCGTCGGCAGTTTGCACGGCGCCGGCATCCTCCACTCTGGTGGGTGTGGAATCCGGCAGAGTCTCCATGGGAGCCTGACCAAAGCGAATCTTTTCCTTCTTGCCGGAGCGCTCAATCCGCGGCTTCTGCTGCTTGTGTTTCTTGTGTTTACTCTTGGAGTCCGGCTGAGTCGCTACTGCCGAAGGAGCCGGTTTGGAGGTGTCCAGTGATGCTGGCGTCAGAGCCAGCCCCTTGGGCTGTCCCTTCTGGCGGAAGCCATGATCGGTTTCGCGATACCGGGAGCGCTCAACCTTGTGCTTCTTCTTGGGAGCAGGAGGCGTGTAGGCGCTGTAGATGGGTTTGGTTTCAAGCGGACTGGCTCCGGTGTCGGTGTAGCCTGGGCGAATATCGATATACGCCTCTTCGCGCATCTGAGTCAGATACTTGCGAATGGCCGGCTGCATCTGGCTCATGAAGTATGCCTGCTCTGCCTGGCCTTCCACCTGCTTGAAGGGGGCAATGCCGCCCTGATTGTGTTCGAGCACCTTGAAGATTACGTAGCCCTGGCGGGTGCGTATGGGCTCGGTGAACTGTCCTGGCTTCAGACTGAAGGTGGCATCCTCGAGTACCTTGGCCAGACTGCCACGCTCATATTTGCCCAGATCGCCGCCTTCCGACGCAGTGGAACCATCGCTTTCTGTCCTTGCAAGCTGGTCAAAGTTTGCCCCGGCTTTGAGCTTGGCCTCGATGTCATCGGCCTTGGCCTTGGCCAGAGCTAGTCGGGCGGTATCGTTGGATTCAGCTGCGGCTTTGGTGCCGCTGGGCGGAGCGGTGGAGATGAGAATCTCAGCCAGATGAACACTTTCCGGCTGGGCATAGTCCTGCTGGTGTTGTAGATAGTAGCGGTAGGCTTCGCCAGGGGTGACGTTCACCTTGTTGCCTACCTCCTGACGCATGACCTGCTGGGTGACGATCTGATTGCGAAGGTTCGCCTTGAAGTCTTCAAAAGAGACACCCTGCTGCTGGGCTGCCTTTTCGAGGTCCTCCATGGTGGCGAGGTTGTACTTTTTCCGGATCTCGTCGAGCTGCTTGACGAGTTCCGTCTCGCCGGTAATGCCGAGTTCCTTGCCTTTGGAGAGCCAAAGCTGCTGATCAATGAGGTTGCGCAGAAGATCCTTGTGCTCCTCCTCCATCTGCTGCATGGTCTCGCCGCGCTGGCGTGCATCCTGATCCATTTCCTTGAGTGCCCGCTGATAGTCGGAGCTGGAAATGATGCGATCATTCACGCGAGCGATGATGTCTTCGACGACCTGGCCACCAAAGGGACTTTGTGACGCCAGGCTGGCTGTGGAAGAAGATGCGCTCTGAGCAAAAACCATGGGTGCTGCAAAGAGGGACGAGCCGCAGACAACGGCTAGAAGGGAGCGAAGAGGCGCAGAGCGAAGGAAGGTATGGAATGCCATTCTTGATCTCAAGCGGGACAGCGGCCGAGGCGGCTGACCCATAACGGTATTGTAAACGCTGCGGAGCGTCCCGGCCGGGAACTTCTGTTGCTGATGATTGGACGCGGGGCTAGTGGACTGGGCAGCAGGTGCGGAAGGTAGCGGCGTTCGGTATACCGTTGTCCGGGCGGGGCACGGCTGGAGTGCAACAGGGGCAAGGATGGCGATGCTATACTCTGCGCAAAGGCCGCTGCATACCCGGCAACTGCAGGGGTGCGCTAATGCGGTCCGGAGGTTCTAAACCGCATGCGATCCAGCGCCCGTCGCGCAACCTTTTTCCTGATTGTCTTTTTCTGTATTTGCGCACTGGCTGGCACGGTGCTGCAGAGCAAGGTCGGCGCACAGTCGGCGACGGATCAGTCCCAGTTTCGTGACAACTTGAAGCAGTTTACGGATGTGTACGCGCTGGTGGAGCAGAACTATGCGGAACCGATCGTGGGGGACAAGGCCGACGATGTGATTTTTGACGGAGCCATTCCGTCAATGCTGCATGTGCTGGATCCGCACTCTAATTTCTACGATCCGAAGGCCTTTGCCAAAATGCGCGAAGATCAGCAGGGACGCTACTTCGGCGTGGGTATGCTGATCCAGCAGCAAAAGGACAAGATTTATGTGGTGACTCCCTACGAAGGTACGCCGAGCTACAAGGCAGGCATTCACCCGGGCGACATCATTGCATCCATCAACGGCAAGAGCACGACCGGAATGAACTCTGAGCAGGTGTCCAAGCTGCTGAAAGGGCCGAAAGGCACAAGCGTGACCCTGACGACGGTGCGATACGGAAGTCCTCAGCCGTTGAGCTTTACGCTGGTGCGAGATGAGATTCCGCATCCCTCGGTCGATCTGGCTTTCCAGATTCAGCCTGGCGTGGGCTATATCCACCTGGCGAACTTTGCATCTGAGACCGCAGGTAAGGAAGTCGACGATGCCGTGGATAGCTTTGGCAACATGAAGGGGCTGGTGCTGGACTTGCGCGGAAATCCAGGCGGACTGTTGAGCCAGGCGGTGGAGATTTGTGATCATCTGCTGAGCAAGGGACAGATCATCGTCTCGCAGCGCGGACGGGCCTATCCTGACCAGGTGTACACCGTGACGCACGGCAACGGAGGGAAGTTTTATCCCATTGTTGTGCTGGTAAACCGGAATACTGCATCGGCTGCGGAGATTGTTTCCGGCGCGCTGCAGGATCATGATCGCGCCCTGATTGCCGGAGAGACGACATTTGGCAAGGGGCTGGTACAGACGGTCTATAACCTGTCGGATGCGACAGCACTGGCGCTGACCACGTATCACTACTACACACCTTCAGGAAGGCTGATCCAGCGCGATTACAAGGGTATTTCGCTCTACGACTACTACTACAACCACGCCAACGCGCTGCCGGCCAACAAGACCAATACGGAAGTGAAGCTGACCGACTCCGGACGGACTGTGTATGGCGGCGGCGGCATTACCCCGGACGTAAAAATTGAAACGCCGAAGTCGAATGCGTTTACCGATACGCTGCTGATACATCAAGCGTTCTTCCACTTTGCGCCGCAGTGGGTAGCCAACCATCCGAAGGAAACACAGTTTGTGATGTCGGATGCGGTGACGGCGGAGTTCAAGAAATTCCTGACAGCAGAAAAGATCGATTGGAGCGAGAAGGATTTCGATGCAAACCTGAGCTGGGTGCAGGCAAACATCAAGTCCAAGATAGTTACCATTCTGAATGGACAAGCACAGGGACTTCGAGTGGAAGCCGAATGGGATCCGATGATTCAAAAGGCGATCATGGAGTTGCCACAGGCCCAGGCCCTGGTGGAACGCGCCCAAAAAGCGGATGCCCAGAAGGCAGCCGCACACCTGCATGCGGGAAACTAACGCCCCCGATAGGGTGAAGCGAGGAAAATGGATGCGGGTACGTCTCCGGCCTTCGAGTTGGAATGTAATCCCATGGGGATGGCTGGCTACATGCGTGTGGCTGCTGGCAGTTCGGTGCCCGGCACAGGCCGCAACTCCGAAACCGATTCCGGTGAAGGTAGTTGTGGTGGCCATGTTTGAGCCCGGAGCCGATACCGGCGACCAGCCGGGCGAGTTGCAGACGTGGGTGGAAAAAGATCATCTGCTGCATGTGTATCCAGTGCCAGGGGCCTTCCATGCTGCGCGCATGAATGATTCCGGAGAGCTGGCGATTGTGACCGGACAAGGGACAGCGCATGCTGCGGCAACCGTGATGGCACTGGGGCTGGATCCCCAGTTTGATCTTTCCCACGCCTATTGGCTGATTGCCGGAATCGCCGGAGCGAGTCCGGATGAGGCTTCGCTGGGGTCTGCGGTATGGGCTGAGTGGGTTGTGGATGGCGACCTGGGCTACGAGATTGACGCACGGGAAATTCCGCAGGGATGGCCGACCGGCATGGTGCCGCTGATGCGCTCCAAGCCCTACGAAAAACCAGTGGATGCACTGCCGGGGCAGGTTTTTTCCGTGAATGCGGGGCTGGCCCGTTGGGCGTATGCCGAGACCCGAAACGTTGCCCTTCCGGACTCCGAAAGGCTTCGTGAGGTGCGCAGCCACTTCCAGGAGAAAGCAGCAGAGGCTCCGCCTAAGGTGCAGATGGGCGATGAGATATCCTCCTCGACCTACTGGCACGGCGCCCGAATGGATGCCTGGGCTGCGGCCTGGATGCAGTACTATACAGGCGGCAAGGGACGGTTTGTGACAACGGCGATGGAAGACTCCGGAACGCTGGAATCTCTGCGACAACTGGCCGATTCCGGACGTGTGGATTGGAATCGGATTCTGGTGCTGCGCACGGTGAGCAACTTTGACCGGCAGCCGACCGGAATGGATGCCGCGACCAGCCTGAGCTACCAGAAGGTGAGCCGCTATGGGGCATTTCTACCAGCGATTGCCAGCGCCTATGCCGTGGGTCACAAAGTGGTGCAGAACATCTTGAATGGCTGGGAAAGCTATCGCGACCATGTGCCGGAGCTGCAGACCATACCAGGTCCGGGAACCGATCAGTCCTGGCGAGCTGCGGTGAAATCCCGGTAGCGACGTACAAGCGCGACATAGGACTGCTGACGCACCACGTGGAAGTAATCGCTGCCAATCAGGTAGAGGACACCGACAACTTCGTAGAGGGTATGCATCTGGTCGGGGCCGAGTTCGTCGCTGAAGGGCAGCGGCGCAGCGCAGAAGACCATGCCGAGCACGATGAGCATGATGCGAACGATGCAGAGGACGAGATTGACCTCAGCAAGTTTGCTGGCTAGTTCCCTGCCCGCTGTCATGCTGCTGCGCAGGGCGCGTAGCGGTGAAAGCCCTTCGCGGAGAACGAGAATGGGTGCCAGCCGCAGCACCCAACTGATGGCAGCCCATCCGGCATAGATGCCAAGCGACAGAAAAATGACCCAGATGAGGTAAGAGACAACACTTGGCTCGACCGAGGTGCGTTCGATCTGATCCTGAGCAAGCCAGGCTAGCAGATTGAACCAGGCAGCCCATGCCAAGAGCAGAGAGACGGCCCATATGGCCTGGAGCAGGATGACGGATGGGATGCGACGCTGCCAACCCGGTGCTGCTGCCTGCATGCGGACGAAGATCAATGTACGGCCCGTGCCGGAGACGATGGCCCAGAGCAGAACGGCAGCCGGAGCAATATGCCAAAAGGCTGCCATGAACAGCGGATGGTAGAGATGTATGGCGTGATTGAGCAGCGTTGCGGCGGTCCACGGATCCTGGAAATCAAACTTGCTTAGTCCGGAGGCCTGCGGTGTGAGCGTCTGGAAGATTTTTTGCTGTTGCTGATTGAGCAGCAGTACAAACGGCAGACCGAAGAGCCATCGCCAGGCAATCTCCAGCCCGGTCAGCGATGGTGAGCGCCAGACGCGGGACATTTGGCCGATCATGGATTGCGTGGCGCGAACGGGCTTTCCGGCCAGGATGGCTTGCAGCTCATGCTGATTGGCCGGGCTGGCGATACTACGCTCGTCGGCGGTCAAGAGCGGACCACCAGATTCAGAAGTTTTCCAGGCACATGAATCACGCGCAAAGGCTCCTTCCCGGCCAGCCACTCCTGAATCTTTGCATCGGCAAGAGCAGCGGACTCAATGGTTTCGCGCGGACTCTCTGCCGATACACGGATGAGGCTGCGCAGCTTTCCGTTGATCTGTACGGGGATTTCGATCTGATCCTCGCGGGCAAGTTCCGGGTTAGAGACCGGCCAACTGGCGCGTAGAAGCGGCGTGGCCTCTCCAAGCCGCTGCCAGAGTTCGGCAGCAAGATATGGTGCAAACGGTCCGAGCAAGAGCACCAGGGAGCGAACAAGCTCACGCACGGCCGAAGCGGGTACTTCGCCGGAGAGCATGGCGGATTCAGCGGCCATCATCTCGTTGACCAGTTCCATGATGGCGGCAATCGAGGTGTTGAAATGCCAGCGTCCACCGAAGTCCTGGGTAATTTTGGCGATGGTCTGGTGCAGCTTGCGCAGCAGTGGCTGGACTGCGGCGGTGGGTGGGATCGCTGCAGAAGGGGCTGCGACGGCGATCGGAAGCAGGCGCAGGACGAGCCGATAGACGCGGGCCAGGAAGCGGCTGATTCCGGCTACGCCGTCTTCCTGCCAGTCCAGATCGCGATCCGGAGGGGCAGCAAAGAGCGCATACATGCGCGTGGCATCTGCACCGTATCGAGCGACCATATCGTCGGGCGAAACTACGTTGCCGCGGGATTTCGACATCTTGGCCCCGTCCTTGATGACCATTCCCTGAGTAAAGAGCCGCTGCGCCGGTTCCCTGTTGTCAATGAGCCCAAGGTCGCGCATGACGCGGGTCCAGAAGCGGGAGTAGATGAGATGCAGAATGGCGTGTTCCACACCGCCGATATACTGATCAATGGGAAACCAGTAGCGTGCGGTGGAAGGCAGGAAGGGCTGCTGCGCATTCTGTGCATCGGTGTAACGGTAGAAGTACCAGCTGGAATCGACGAATGTGTCCATGGTGTCCGTCTCACGACGCGCCGGGCCACCGCACTTCGGGCATGTGGTGTGGAGAAACTCCGGGACGCGCGAGAGCGGCGAACCACCCTGCTGCGTGATCTCGATCTGATCGGGCAGCAGGACGGGAAGCTGATGGTCCGGGACGGGTACGATCCCGTCGCGTTCGCAGTGAATCATGGGGATGGGCGTTCCCCAGTATCGCTGACGGCTGACGCCCCAGTCTTTGAGCCTCCAGGTGACGGTGGCTTTGCCGAATCCGGCGGCTTCTGCGATCTGCTGCAGGCGCTTTTGAGCAACTTCGCAGCTGAGACCATTGAATTCACCGGAGGCGATCAGCCGACCCTCTTCGCTGAGGTACGGTAGAGCTGGCTCAGATCCCTGCTGCGTTTGTTCGGCAGCCTGCGCAGGCTCAATGACCCGGCGGATGGCGAGACCATACTTGACTGCAAATTCAAAGTCGCGCTCGTCGTGTCCGGGAACGCTCATGATGGCTCCGGTTCCGTAGTCCATCAGAATGTAATTGCCGACCCAGACGGGAATACGCTCGCCACTGAAGGGGTTGATGGCATGGAAGCCGGTGGGGACACCATGTTTTTCAATGGCTCCGAGCTCACCTGCTTCGCGCGCCTTCTTCTGCTGCTCGATCAGCGACTGAACGCCGGAGGCTAATGCGGGGTTGGTGGCCGCAAGTTTTGCCACGACCGGATGCTCCGGGGCAAGCTGGACGCTGGTAGCGCCAAAGATGGTATCCACGCGGGTGGTGAAGACGCGGATGGGCGCACGATCAAAGTCGGCATCGGGGGCATCGAGTGTGAAATCCACCTCAGTCCCTTCACTGCGACCGATCCAGTTGCGCTGCATGGTGCGGACTTTTTCCGGCCAGCCATCAAGCTGATCGAGTCCGTCGAGAAGATCCTGCGCGTAGGCCGTGATGCGCAGGAACCACTGTTCGAGATTCCGCTGCTCGACGAGCACATCTTCATGGCGCCAGCAGCAGCCATTGACGACCTGCTCGTTGGCAAGGACAGTAGCACACTCACGACACCAGTTGACACGCGACTGCTTGCGATAGACCAGGCCGCGCTCATACATGCGCAGGAAGAACCACTGATTCCAGCGGTAGTAGTCCGGCAGGCATGTGGTGACCTCGCGCGACCAGTCGTAGGAGAAGCCAAGCCGCTGCATCTGACGCTTCATGGCTGCGATATTGCGCAGAGTCCATTCGCGAGGCGGTGTATTGTTTTTGAGCGCTGCGTTTTCTGCCGGAAGTCCAAAGGCATCCCATCCCATGGGGTGCAGCACGTTGTGGCCCTGCATCCACATATAACGGGCCAGCGCATCGCCGATGGAGTAGTTGCGGACATGGCCCATGTGCAGCTGGCCGCTGGGATAGGGCAGCATTTCAAGCACGTAATACTTGGGTTTCGCACTTTCGAGCGGCTCGGAGGCGTAGAGGGACGGATCCTCAGCCCAGCGCAGCTGCCAGGCTGATTCAATGGCTGCCGGATCATACCGTTCTGCGCGTTCGCGTGTGTCGGCCTCGGTTACGGGCAATGTGGGGGCTGGGTTTGCAGGAGCTTGCGGATTGGCTTCATTCCCGAACATATCCCTATTAGTGTAAATCTGTGTCGGATGGAAACGCGAATAGCAGCCTGTCCGCGAGGTGTGCAGTGCGAAAGAGCTGCATATGAGCTGATACGTTGCACGGGGCTATTCGTGATATGCGTTTCGCGTCGGATGGCGGTGAGAGTCCTGTGGGGACTGGGCGCGGGGATGGGTTCTGTCATAGACGACAGCGAGTTGGGCCGTGGTGAGCTGAGTATAACGCTGTGTAGTGGACAGGCGCTCATGGCCGAGTAATTCCTGAATGGCGCGCAGGTCTGCGCCTTCGGCAAGAAGATGTGTTCCAAAGGCATGCCTGAGCGTGTGGGGATGGATATCGGACGGCAGGCCACGCTCCATGGCAATGCGCTTGACGATGCGAGCCACACTTCGGCTGGAAAGCCGTGCCGTGCCACGCAGATGAAGATTGAGCAGCAGCGCAGGGGAGGATTTTTGCTGTGCCTGCAGTCGGGTTTCGCGTTCCACCAGATAGGCCCGGAGTGCCTGAGCGGCAGCATCACCCAGCGGGACATAGCGCTGCTTCTGGCCTTTGCCGCGCACCAGGATGACATCGTTGGCCCAGTGAATATCTGTGAGATCCAGACCTGTCAGTTCGGAGTTGCGCATGCCGCAGCCGTAGAGCAGCTCGAAGATGACAAGGTCACGGGCAGGCCAGCTGGCATCTGATTCGGAGATGGTATCCACTACCTGATTCAGCTGCTCAATGGATGGAACACGTGGAAGATGACGCGGCAGGCGTGGGGTAGCCACTAGTGTGGCCACGTTTTGCTGGACATGGCCGGTGCGCGCAAGCCAGCGAAACCAACTGCGGATGGCGGCCAGCGCGCGTGCGGCTGAAGCACGGGAAAGTCCCCGCTGATAGAGCTCACCGAGATAGGCTCGGATGGCGGTGTGCTCCACGTCAGCAGGGGTGAGTTGCGTGCCAGACTGGCGGTTGAGAGCAAGAACAAAGGAGGTCAGCTCGCGCTCATAGGCGCGCAACGTGTGCCTGGAGGCGCTTCGCTCATTCTGCAGGACAAAAAGATACTGCGAGACGAGATCCGCAAGCGGACCAGTGGCGACGGGCTGATCCTGGGCGCTCATGAGGACTTCCTACCGGAAGGGACAAGATAAAGCGCAGGACGCGGAGAGGCTGATTCTGAATCGACAGGCAGCGAGAGTACTGCGGCAGACTCTGCAGCTTGGCGACGGGCACGAGGATGGTGGATGCGATGCACCTGTTTGAGGCGGCTGAGAGCCAGATGCGTATACACCTGGGTAGTGGATATATCGGTGTGGCCGAGCAGTGTTTGCACGCTGCGCAGATCGGCGCCGTGTTCCACCATATGGGTGGCGCAGCTATGGCGCAAAGCATGCGGGCTGGCAGACGTGGCGGCACGGACGATACGCCAGACTGCCTGTCGGGTCATGGGCAGTCCCCGCGTGGACAGGAAAAACCAAGCAGGCTGACGCTGGGTACGCGCCGAAGCCGAACGCATCAGCTCGGGACGGGCATCGTGGAGATACTCCTCCAGGGCCTGTTGGGCAGACTGGGCTATGGGGACGATGCGCTCCTTATCTCCCTTTCCGCGGAGATGAATCTGACCCATGTCAAGGGCGAGATCACTGAGGACAAGGCCGGTAAGCTCGGAGACGCGAAGTCCGCCGGCGTAGAGAAGTTCCAGCATGGCCCTGTCCCGCAGGGCAACGGCGCGCGACTCAGAGGTGGCCGCATGGGCTGAAGCGCGATCGAGCGCGGTGGCAATTTCGGATTCTGCCATGGACTTGGGCAGTACCTTCCAGGCTTTGGGAGATTCGACATTCACGGTGGGGTCGTGATCGATACGACGATCCAGCAGCAGCCACTTATAAAAGCCACGCAGACAGCTGAGTTTGCGTGCAGCCGATCGGGAGTCGATGCCGTGGGTTCGGAGATGCTCGAGAAAGTGGGAGAGATCCTGCTGAGTAGCCGTGACCAGTACGGCATGACGCGACTCGAGAAATTCGGCAAAGGTGCGCAGATCGGAGGCGTAGGCCTCGCAGCTGAGCGGGCGCAGCCCCTTTTCCACCTGAAGGTACAGGCGGTAGTCCCGCATCAGTTCGGCATTGCTCCCCGGAATCACATGCTCATTATTCCGCGGCTAGAGCTGCCTGGCTGCGGCATGTGATGGGACCGAACCAGAATCGGCAAGGAATCAAGCTGTATACGTACCTGCAGAGTGAATGACCACGGATGCACCTGTTTGTGCCGGAAGGAAATCTGCTGAAATTTCATGTTGACAGAATTGTCGGGCCATACAATACGAAAAAAGCGATCTGTTCAGGAGGAGTACCGGTGAACGCGATGGATTTGGTGGCGTTGCCCTGGGGCAGTGTGGAACTGGAAGAACACTTGAGGCAGGAAGTGAGGGAGACAGCGGTCTTCGACTGCGATGGAACGCTGTGGAGCGGGGATTCCGGCTATGGCTTCATGCTCTGGTCCATGGAGCAGGGGCTGATTTCGCGCGAGGCCAGCGACTGGATGGACGAGCGGCACCGGGCATACGAAGCCGGGTCAGTAAGCGAGGAACAGATTTGCGGGGAAATGGTACAAGTTTATGCCGGTTTGCGCGAGGAAGAGATTGCCCAAGCAGCGAAAGTGTTTGTGCGGCAAAGCGTACGCAGGCAGCATTTTGCCGAGATGGAGCGCGTGGTGCATGGGCTGCAGCAGCTCGGCGTAAGCCTGTGGGCGGTCAGTTCGACCAATCGTTGGGTGGTTACTGCCGGAGTGGAAGCCTTCGGCATTGCCCCTGAGCAGGTACTGGCAGCGACGGTACGAGTAACCGAGGGGCAGTTGACATCGGAGATTCTGGATGTACCTACCGGCGATGCCAAGGCAATTGCACTGCGACGGGTTGGACTGGTGCGGCCGGATGTGGTCTTCGGCAACTCGCTGCACGATGTGGCGATGTTGGAGATGGCACGACTGGCAGTGCCGGTGAATGCCTCCGAAGGTCTGCGCAATCTTGCGGCTCAGCGCGGATGGCGGCTGTTGCAGCCTGGAGGCGCGCAGGGCAGCAGAGAAATCGTGGATCACGCCTGAGAGGCGCAGAGATGCGCTGTCGCGGTAAGTTGTTTTTTCAATTGTATGGAAAGTGTGGATGGCGCGGAGCCCGCAAGAGGCTACACTGTGTGTGTGACACAGAACGGGGCCAACGAAGCAATCGGGGAAAATAAAGTCGGCAAGCCTCCCACGCTACGGCTGGTGGCTGTAGGACTGATATTGCGTGGGAACAAGCTGCTGATATGCCAACGCCGACCGGATCAGCCAATGGCGCTGCAATGGGAGTTTCCCGGGGGCAAGATTGAACCAGGCGAAACGGCCGAGCAGGCGTTGCATCGAGAGCTGATGGAAGAGCTGCAGATCGATGCCGAGATAGGACCGCTGATTACCCACATCCGCCATACATATCGGCATGGCGGTGCCGTGGATCTGCAGTTTTTTGCTGTGCATCGCTTCGCAGGCGAGATTGGCGAACATATTTTCCACGATGTCCGTTGGGTAGCGCTGGATGAACTGCCGAAGTATGACTTTCTGGCAGCCGACAGAGGGTTGATAGCTGACCTTGCCGGAGGCAAGCTGCTCTAGCAGTCTGCTGCGCTTCATCCCTACGGCTGCGGTCGATGCTCATGGATGCGCAAAGATCAGCGCTACATTCAACCCGATCACAACCAGACTTGTCACCCAGGCAATGGCATTGAAGAGTCTGGAGTTCACGTGCTCGCCCATGATGTCGCGCCGGTTGATGAGCACCAGCATGAGAACGATGACGACAGGCAGCAGAATACCATTCAGTACCTGCGAGAGGATGGCCACGTTGATCAGCTGCGCATCCGGAAGAAACAAAACAGTGATGGCCCCACCGCTAATGAGCAGGGTGTAGAGCCAGTAGAAGAAGGGTGCCTCGCGAAAGCTTTTATCGACCCCCGACTCCAGCCCTAGCCCCTCACAAACTGTGTAGGCGGTAGAAAGCGGAAGGATGGAGGCGGCAAACAAGGATGCGTTAAAAAGTCCGAAGGCAAAAAGGAGAAAGGCATAGTCGCCAGCCAGGGGACGCATGGCCTCGGCCGCATCAGAGGCCACTTGAATGGCTCCCATCCCATGGACATAGAGCGTGGCTGCACAGGCGACGATAATGAACCAGGCAACGATGTCCGTGAAGAAACTGCCGACGATCACATCCAGACGTGAGGCGGCGTAGTCTTTGACGCGAATTCCCTTCTCCACAATGGACGACTGCAGATAAAACTGCATCCAGGGGGCGATGGTGGTGCCGACAACGCCGATGGCCATGTAGATATAAGCGCGGTTGCTCCAGACGGAGCGGTGCGGCAACTGGACGGTGGCCAGCAGCGCGTCATGCCAGCTGGGCTGCGAGAGCACACCGGCGAAGATGTAGGCGATGTACACAACGGAGGCGACGAGAAAGATCTTTTCAACCCGTTTGTAGTCGCCACGGACCACCAGGAACCAGACGAGCAGCGCACAGGCAGGTACGGAGATGAACTTGGAAAGATGAAACAGGTGTAAACTTCCGGTGATCCCGATGAACTCCGTAACGACGTTGGCGTAGTTAACGACGACCAGCAACAGCATGACGATCACGGTCAGGCGAAGACCAAATTCCTCACGGATAAGATCGCTGAGTCCCTTGCCGGTAACTACGCCCATGCGCGCGCACATCTCCTGCACGACGATGAGGGCAAGGGTGATGGGAATCATGGTCCAAAGAAGAGCATGTCCATATTGCGCACCCGCCTGCGAGTAGGTGAGGATGCCACCGGAGTCGTTGTCAACGTTTGCAGTGATGAAGCCCGGACCGAGAACGGCGAGGAAGAGAAAAATTCGGGTTCGCCATCGCTTCCACATCGTCTTGGTGTCCTGTTCCGATATTCAGTTCCAGTTCCAGGCGGCGATTTGCCTTAGCCCGATGCTTCCCGGTCAGGTTGCCAACCCTTTAAGAACATAGCAGGTTTCCACTGGGCTGATGGAGGGATCAGCCATGGCAGCGGCACCGAAAAAATGGATGGAGAAAATTCAAAATGCGGTATAGGATGGGCAGGACTTCCAAAATACAAACACTATGGCGCGGGATTCTTCCGTGATCGGGTAGGAGATGCAACTCTTGCCACAAAGGAGCAAACGATGAGTCGGATGCAGGAGTATCTCCGGAAGGTTTCCAGACCAGCCACATTGTTGGCAGGGATTTTCTGCGCAGTAACGGTCCTGGCTCAGACACCATCCCGTCCTGCGCCTGCCGAGTCCAAGAGTGTGGCGGCGCCAACCATGCAACAGGAGCCCGGCGGCGTACATGCCAAATCAGGGCATTCGGGTGTGGACGCTCTGGCTGCAACACTGGATACAGGCCCAAAACTGCATGGCAGCGAGACCACCACGGCAATCCCGTTGAAGATTACGATGACGCCATCGGAGACGCCGCTGAAGATCGGTTCGACCTCCAATATGGCTGCGACGATTCAGAACATCTCTAATCTGCCCGTTTCTGTCTCTACAGCTTCTCTGCTGCTGACGACACCGGCGATTGTAGGCGGAAAAGCGTCGAAATGTGTCGTAGATATTCCGCAGGCAAACATTAACTCCAGTTTGCAACCGATGGTGACGCTGCAGCCGCAAGACACAATCACGGTGCTGTTCAATCTCTCCCAGCCACCGAACTATGCCGTTCCGATACGCCTTGCCAACGAGAGTGAGGCGGCACTCCAGTTGGCGCAGCAAAGCTATAAGAACTTTTTATCTACCTGCAATATGGGTTGGTCCGGCCCATTGCAGCGCGTGCTCGACTTCTCTCCGGGAAATTATGATTACTATCTGCAGGGCCAGTTCACCCTGTGCACAGACATGAAAGAGCAGGCTACGAATGCTGCCTGCATGCAGCCGCTGCGAAATTTTTCAGCATCGGCAAGTTTTCCGGTGGGCATCGACCAGACAACAATTGTGATTTTTGCTGTTCTTGGTGGCTGGCTCGCCTTGTTCTATGTTGTTTTCAGCAAGGCAAGCCAGCCGGGTAGCATTCTGCACGACTTCAACTCCTCCCTGCTGGAGCTGGCACCGGAAGAAAAATCTTCCAATCCGGTGGGACGATTTCTGCAGAAACTGATGACATCAAGCGGTGCGCAGGCGGCTGCCCGGTTTGTGGTTCGACTGATTGCAACTGCAATTCTGAGTGCAGCCGTTACAGTAATCTCTTCGCGGATCTCGAATCCGTCGCTTCCGATCCGGATCAACGTCATGGATGCCTGGGGCGCAATGACGATGGGATTCCTGAGTTATTTCCTGGGTGCAAAGTTTATCAGCTCGCTGACGAACTGGAGTGCCAGCGCGTCAACGGCGGCGGTTGCTCCGGCTGCGGCTGTGCCCGACAAAACGCCGGAGCAGAGTTAGACCGAGTATCCATTCTGTGACCAAGGGCCTTCTCTTCCCTTGTGGAAAATCCGTACGAAATTCAGCTTGTATCCGGTTATGAGGAAAAGGCTGAATTTCGGCACGGGTTATCCACAAAAACCCGTTGCCGAGTGGTTGAAAGTGCGTGTCTGTCTCCGTAGTTTGGAGGGTAGTCTCGTTGCACAGACGAGAAATGCTGCCAATCGGCGGACGGGGTGTTCATGCTCAAGCTGAAAAAGATTCACATCCTCGGGTTCAAGAGCTTCTGCGATAAAACAGAGCTGCAACTGCCCGGGACCGGAATTGCCGTCGTTGTCGGACCGAATGGATGCGGAAAGTCCAACATTCTGGATGGCGTGACCTGGGTGCTGGGCGAACAGAGCGCCAAGACGCTGCGTGGGACACACATGATGGATGTGATCTTCAGCGGAACACGCGAGCGTAAGGCACTGGGTATGGCTGAGGTTTCCCTGACGCTGGTGGATCCGGAGGCCTACGAAGGTCCCATTGGAGTGACCCCTGAGGTGGAGGTCATCCATGAGATGCCTGCCGATTGGGATGAGCAAGAGCTACGCCGGGAGCGCGCGGCCGAGGCCGAAGCACTCGCTGCCGAGCATCAACCGGGTCCAGTCGTTGACGAGAATCTGGATGAAACTCTTACATCTGAGGAAGGACCTGAAGGCGATTCGGATCAGCCGGTAGCGGAGACCGGTGCGCAGGACGGAGAGGTCGCAGAATCCGCTGCAGACAATGCCGTGGTGCTGAAGATTCGCCGCAGAAAATTCCATACTCGTGTGCAGAAAGGCGAAATTATCATCACGCGTCGGCTATTCCGAACCGGCGAAAGCGAGTATCTGCTGAATGGCAAGCTTTGTCGGCTACGGGACATTCAGGACATCTTCATGGGAACGGGACTTGGCCCGGAAAGCTACGCCATTATTGGCCAGGAGCGAATTGGACAACTCCTGAGCGCCAAGCCGCATGATCGCAGGTCGATTATCGAGGAGGCTGCTGGAATTACTCGCTTCAAGACGAAGAAACGACTGTCGGAGTTGCGACTGGAGTCTGCTCGACAGAATCTGGCGCGCGTGGACGATATTTTTGACGAAGTAACGAGACAGATGAACAGCCTGAAACGGCAGGCCGCGAAGGCAGAGCGCTATGCTGCTGTTCGCGATGAACTGCGTGGCCGGTTGCGTGTAACCCTAGCCAGCCGCATGGTTGCGCTGGATGAAGAACAGAAGCGCGTGGCCGAAGAGATGGCACGGCTGACAACGGAGATTGAATCGGCATCTGGGCAGTTGCAGGCGCGCGAGGGTGAACAGCATGCGCTGACCGAACGTGGCTATGAACTGGAGCGGGTAAGCCGCACTGCACAAGGCGAAGCGAATTCCGCAGCTGTAGAACTGGAGCGCGCTACAACGCGGGAACAGGCAAATCGCGAGCGCATTGCTGAGCTGGAAACCCGACTGGCCGCTATCGCGGCAGAACTGGAGCAGACGCTCGAACAGATTGGGACCATTGGCGAGGAGCGCCAGCAACAGCTGCGCCAGCAGGAGACGATTGGCGAGGAAGCAAGAAAGTTTCGCGCAGAAACCGAAGTGCGACAACGCGAGGCAAGGCAGGCTGCAGATGCGGTGAACGACCTGGAAAGACAGCTGGAGTCTGGTCGCCGCTCAGCCATGCAAATGGAGTCTCGTGCAGGCATGGTGAGGACGCAACTGGCGCAGGCGGAGGAGTCGCTGGCGGCACTGCAGCGCGAGGCGACGCGTATTGAGGAAGAGGCCTCACGAGGTTCCGGTGAAAATGAACAGATGCTGGCGCAATGGAAGGAAGCGCAGCAGCGGGCAACCGAAGCAGCCGAGATGTTGACGCGTGTGCAGCAGGAGATGGGAGGTTTCCGCGAGAATCTGGGATTGGAGCGTCGTTCGGAGAGCGAACTGCGGGGCAAAATCAATCAGCTGCGGCGGGAGCAGGCAGTGATCAGCGGTCAGCTTGCGGCACTAGATGCGCAAATTCGCAATCACAGCTATTCGACCGAA
Source organism: Acidobacteriota bacterium (assembly GCA_021809235.1). Taxonomy (GTDB): domain Bacteria; phylum Acidobacteriota; class Terriglobia; order Terriglobales; family Acidobacteriaceae; genus Acidicapsa. The sequence goes on along the minus strand of JAKBAG010000003.1, from coordinate 3,793 downwards.
ACGGTGCGGAAGCTGCTCCGGGCTAACTCGCTTGGAGATGGCCGCACGCCGATGGGTACACTTGCGGATTTTGTGGATGTGGACGGCGAGCATGAGGTGCTGGTGGATGAGTTCCTGCGCGAAGAGCTGAGCTACGTAGTTGTACGCGAATGGCAGGATGCGGAAAGCGGTGTGCAACTACTGAAGACAAGCGTGGATGGACGTGCAACGTTTGTGGTCCCCGGTCAGGAAGCGGTGGCTGTGTCGCAGGATGACGAATTGGAGATTCGTGCAGAAGGCGTGAAGGCATTGCGCGACATTCTGCGCAACCAAAAGGGGCTGGATCAGCCGCTGTCCAAGATGCTGGGCAAGGTGCGGAATGGATTTTTGTGCATAGACCGGACCACGGCGCTGAGGCTGGCAACGCAGTATCCGCAGGGATATTTCCTGGTTCCTGGCGGGGAGTGTTATCACGGGGCAACCGTGAGCGGCGGAAAGCCGGCAGCCGAGGGACCGCTGTTGCAGAAGCGCGAACTTCGAGCCCGACAGAAACAGATGGAGACGGTAGAGTCTCAACTGGCGACCTCCGAAGAGGCACTGCAGCTCGCGACAAGGAATATTGAGGCAATTACGCAGTCGATTGAAAAGCTGGACGAACAGCGACGCGTGGCTGAGCGTGAAGTGGCAAATCAGAATGCAATGCTGCGGCAGAGCGAGCAGGAACGGCTGCGGCTGGAGCGCAGGCTGATGGATCTTGGCGGACAGAAGAACCGCAACCTCGAGGCACAACAGCAGAAGCAGGCACAGATTCAGCAGAAATGTCAGGAGGCCGAGACGATCCGTCTTGAAATGGAGTCGGCCGAGATGGCAATGGATGCACTGGCTGGCAGAATCATGGAAGCCAGGCAAAAACGCGATGCGCTGCAGCAAGAGGCGGCTCGGGTGACAGCGGAGCTGGCAGGCTTTGAAGAGCGGCGCAGAAATGCTGAAGGAACATTCCAGCGTATTGACCGCGTATTTGCTGATCTGGAACGACGAAAGCTGCAGCTGGAACAGCAGAAGTCCAGTACGGTAGCAGAGCGGGAACAGCGTAGCCGCGAGAATGAGCAGCTGAACCAGAGCGGAAGCGAATTGCGCGCGCGGCAAGACAAAGCGCTGGAGGAAGCTCGGCTTGCTGCTTCGGAGATTGCCGTACTCCGTACCCGGCTGACCGAGCTGGAGCAAAGCCTGAAGGACGAGCGCTTACATCTGGATGCCATGCGCGACCGACGCGGGCATCTGGGTACGCAGCATGCACGGCTCATGAGCGACCTGGAGCATCTGGAGACGAGTTGCCTGCACGAGCTGAATGTAGAGGCGGCGGCGCTACGCGCCGAGGAGACTCTGCAGCGGCTGGAGGGAGATGCGTTAAGCCAGGAAGAAGAGGTTTGCCGGGAACTGCGGCAGAAACTGGAGGCTATGGGCCCGGTGAACATGATGGCCCTGGAAGAGTACAAAGAGACGGCCGAGCGTCATGGTTTCCTGGAAGCGCAGCGGAAGGATCTAACCGAATCTATTGAAAATACGTTGCAGACAATCCGGGAAATCGACCAGATATCCCGTACAAGATTTGAGGAGGCGTTTGCGCGGATCAATGAAAACTTTGCCATTGTCTTTAGCCGGCTGTTTGGCGGCGGGCAGGCATTTCTGCGACTGATGGACGGAGAAAATCAGGCAGAAAGCGGTTTGGAGATCGTGGCTTCTCCTCCGGGCAAAAAGCTGCAGAACGTACTGCTCCTTTCCGGTGGAGAAAAGGCCCTGACTGCGCTCAGTCTGTTGGTAGGTATATTCCAGTATCAGCCTGCTCCCTTTTGTGTGCTGGATGAAGTGGATGCAGCGTTGGATGAAACCAACGTTGGCCGTCTAGCCGATCTGCTGCGGGGTCTGGCGGGCGATACACAGTTCCTGCTGGTAACGCACTCCAAGCGGATGATGCAGACTGCAGATCTGATCTATGGGGTGACGATGCAGGAGCCAGGCGTGTCCCGTGTGGTCAGCGTACATGTAGGCGGACGGGAGCAGGAGCGGGCTCTGGCATAAACCGGGACCAGCGGGTGCGGTGGAGGTCAGGTGACCGCTACCCGCCGATCGACCGGTGGAGCGACGCAAACGCACAGCTTCCCCACTGTGGTTCGGTCGCGTGCAGCGCGCTCCGGGTGGAGTGTTCGGCTGAGGACGCTCGAACCGTCCGAAGCAACGCGACAAAACGAGTATGCCGTCTTTGGAAAAATCCTCCTGTGATGCGGATCACAGAAGAATGTGGTTACGCAAGTGTAGGAAAGCATGATACTTTCAATTCGGTAGTTCTTTCCCCTCATTCTGCTGCGGATGAAGACAACCTTGGGAGTAACGCGTTGAAAGCTATGCAGGAAAGCCATATTTCCAGTGTGCCGCTCATCGGTCGCGGGAAGGTTCGGGATCTCTACGCTGTCGGCAATGATCTTTTGCTGGTTGCAACGGATCGAATCTCGGCATTCGATCATGTTCTGGGGACGGGGATACCGGGCAAGGGCAAGATTCTGACACAGATTTCATTATTCTGGTTTCGGTTTCTAGCGGATCTGGTTCCGAATCATCTGATTGCTTCCCAGATTGCGAACTATCCGGCAGTACTGCGCCCCTTTGCCGAGCAACTGGAAGGCCGGTCCATGCTGGTCAAGCGCGCCAGGATGTTCCCGGTTGAGTGTGTGGCCCGTGGCTATCTGGCCGGATCCGGATGGAAAGAGTATCGCGAGCATGGAACAGTCTGTGGTATTCCTCTGCCCCCGGGTTTACAGGATGGCTCACGGTTGCCGGAACCGATCTTTACTCCCGCAACGAAGAGCCAGGATGGGGCGCATGACGAAAATATTTCGTTTGCGCGAATGGTTGAGATTGTGGGTGAGCAGGATGCAGAAGATCTGCGCCGGTTAACACTGGCCCTATATGTCCGTGCGGCAGAGCATGCTGAGGCATGCGGGCTGATTCTGGCAGACACGAAATTCGAGTTTGGGCGAAGCGTGGAGCAGCCGGGGGGGGCGATTCTTCTGGCAGATGAGGCATTGACGCCAGATTCCTCGCGGTTCTGGGATAGGGCTTCCTGGAAGCCAGGCGGGGCGCAGCCAAGCTTTGACAAGCAGTTTGTTCGGGATTATCTGGAACGGATTGGCTGGAACAAGCAGGCACCTGCTCCGGAACTACCGGCAGAGGTGGCCGAGCGGACGCAACTGAAATATCTGGAAGCGTATCACGCACTGACTGGGCAACAACTGGTTCTGTAGGCAATCATGCCGATATGGAATGATTGTCAGGCTGAAGTTTCTTCTGAACTGAGAACTGGAGGTTCTAGTGGGCTGGATCGATTTTGTGATCTTGATTGTGTTGGGTTTAAGCATCTGGTCCGGATATCACGGTGGTGCGGTTCGCGCGATGATCTCTCTGGTGGGAATGATCATCGGCATTGAGTTTGCCAGCAGAAACTTCCAACGGTTTGCCAAGGAACTGGCTCCCATGGTGCACAGTCTGGAGGCAGCCAACGCCACCTGGTTCATCCTTCAGGTCTTCATTGTTCTGATTGCCTTCAATGTACTGGCTCACGCGATCCAGCATGAAGTGTGGCAGGTGCTGCACCATGATCGTGGTCACGAGGACAAAAAGGGTAAGAAGCCGGAAGTGCACGATCATGAGGTGATCCACGCCCACCACCATGAAGGTGCATGGACCAAGGTATCCCAGGCAGACGGAGTGTTTGGTGGCTTGCTGGGGTTAGTCCGCGGAATTGTTCTGGCGGCAGTAT